>DATFQE010000113.1:0-12961 GCA_035264445.1 Gaiellaceae bacterium
ACCTCTTCGGCCTGGGCGACGGCGGGCTGATCGCGGTCCGCGATCCCGAGCTCGGCGAGCGGATCCGGATGCTTCGGTTCCACGGCTCGAAGGCGAAGAAAGATTTCCACTACGTGGGCTACAACTCACGCCTCGACGAGATCCAGGCCGCGGTGCTTCGACTCTTCCTCGGTCGCCTGAACGGCTGGAACGAGGCGCGTCGCGACGCAGCCGCGCGCTACGCCGACCTCGGGCTCGGCGCCGTCTGCGAGCTGCCGGCCGACGATCCGGCGCACGTCTACCACATGTTCGTCGTGCGCTCGCCCGAGCGCGAGCGGATCGCGGAGGCGCTGCAGGCGGCCGACATCGCCTGCGCGTCGTACTACGTGACGCCTCTCCACCTCCAGCCGGCGCTGCGGTTCCTGGGCTATCGCGAGGGCGACCTGCCCGCGACCGAGCACGCCGCGCGCGAGAACCTCGCGCTGCCGCTGTGGGCGGGGATCGGCAAAGACGTCCAGGAGCGCGTCGTCAGCATCGTCCGCGAAGCTGTCGGCATCGGCGTTTCATGAATCGCTCGTGACCTTTCCGATCAACCGCCATCGTCTGTGGCAGCTCGCTGCCGACGCCGCGCTCGTCGCCGCGGCGTGGTGGCTCGCGTTCCAGCTCCGCTTCGACAACGGGCTCCCGCCGTACTACGACTTGCTGCTCGAGCGAGCGATTTTGCTCGTCGTCGGGATCAAGCTCGCCGTCTTCGTCGTGCTCGGGTTCTACAACCGGTGGTGGCGATACGTGTCGACCCGCGACATGTGGCGGGTCGTGCTCGGCGCGGCGCTGGCGTCCGTCGTCGCCGGGCTGACTCTCTACTTCGCCTCGCCCGTGCAAGGAATCCGGCTGCCGCGCTCGGTGTTCGTGCTCGACTTCCTGCTCACGTTGGCGCTCGTCGGCGGGGCCCGGCTTGCGGCGCGGACGATCTTCGAGCGCCCGTCGATGGGCGGCCTGGTGGCGCGCGGCAAGGAGGTCGTCATCGTCGGTGCGGGCGACGCCGGCCAGCTGGTCATCCGCGAGCTGCAGCGGAACCGCGCGCTCGGTTACACGCCGATCGGGATCGTCGACGACGACAGCCGCAAGCGGAATCTCCGCGTGCACGGCGTGCGCGTCCTGGGGACGACGGCCGAGCTCGCACACGTCCTCCGTGACAACCGGCCCGACGAGCTGCTGATCGCGATCCCGTCTGCCGACGGCGAGGTGCGTCGGCGCGTCGTCGAGATCGCGCGCGACGAAGGGGTTCCCGTCAAGACCCTTCCGGGCCTGTACGAGCTGATCTCGGGTGACTCGAACCTCGCCGCGCAGATCAGGCCCGTCCAGGTCGAGGACGTGCTCGGGCGCGCACAGGTAGAGGTCGACTTCGAAGAGGTTGCTGCCTATCTGGGCGGACAGACGGTGCTCGTGACCGGCGCGGGCGGGTCGATCGGCTCCGAGCTCTGCCGCCAGATCGCGCGTGCCCGTCCCGCGCGGCTGGTGCTCGTGGAGAACGGCGAGACGGCGCTCTTCGAGATCGAGCGCGAGCTGCTCGACGAGCGCGGCTTCTCGGCGGCTATCCCCGTCCTCGCCGATGTCTGCAACCGCTCCAAGATGCGCCAGGTCTTCGAGCGCTACCGGCCCACGGTCGTCTTCCACGCCGCGGCGTACAAGCACGTGCCGCTCATGGAGGCCAACCCACTCGAGTCGGTGCGGAACAACGCGCTTGCGACGAAGGCGATCGCGGACGTGGCCGTCGAGTTCGGCGCCGACCGCTTCGTGCTCGTCTCGACCGACAAGGCCGTGAACCCGAAGACCGTGATGGGCCAGTCGAAAGCGCTGTGCGAGTGGATCGTCGAGGCCTACGGGGCGCGCCGTGACGTCTCCACGCGGTTCGTCGCCGTGCGGTTCGGCAACGTGCTCGGCTCGTCGGGCTCGGTGATTCCGATCTTCCGGCGCCAGATCGCGAAGGGCGGGCCCGTCACGGTGACCCATCCGGAGATGACACGCTACTTCATGACGATCCCCGAGGCAGCCTCGCTCGTCGTCCAGGCCGGAGCGATCGGCGGCGAGGGCGAGATCTTCGTGCTCGACATGGGCGAGCCGGTCCGGATCCTCGACCTCGCCCGGAACATGATCCGGCTCTCCGGCAAGGAGCCCGACCGCGACGTGCCGATCGACTTCGTCGGGGCGAGGCCCGGCGAGAAGCTGCACGAGGAGCTGTGGGGCGCCGACGAGGAGGTGCGTGCCACCTCGCACCCCAAGATCCAGCGCGTTACGCGCGCGGGTGCAGATGCCGCCCGGCTCGAGCGCGAGCTCGAGAGCCTCGAGGCCCTCGTCGAGGACGGCGAGACGCTGGAGGTGGTCTCGCGACTTCGCTCGCTCGTGTCGCGTGGCTCCGTCGCGGCGACGTCGCCTTCCGCGGTCGCGGAATCACAGATCTGACCCACTTCCGCGCGCGTCTTGCGCGTGCTTTCGACGTGCGCCGTCTCGCCCGCTCACTAGGGTGGGCCGCATGGACGCAGACGCGATTTTCGACGGCCTGAACCCCGAGCAGCGGCGCGCCGTGGAGGCCGCGCGCGGCCCCGTCGTCATCCTCGCCGGAGCCGGGTCCGGGAAGACGACGACGATCACCCGACGGATCGCGTGGCAGGTCGCGAGCGGCGCGTTCGCGGCAGGCGAGGTCCTCGCCGTGACCTTCACGGACAAGGCGGCCGGGGAGATGCGGGGCCGGCTGGCCGCGCTCGGAGTGGACGGCGTGCGGGCGCGGACCTTCCACGCGAGCGCTCTCCAACAGCTCCACTACTTCGGGCATGGTCCCGGCGGCGTGCTGCCGTCGAAGGCGCTGATGTTGCGGCACATCGCGAACACGCTCCCGCGGCCGTATCGGTTCCGGCCGGCTGCCGACATCGCGACCGAGATCGAGTGGGCGAAGAACCGGAGGATCCCGGCCGACCGCTACGAGGAGCTCGCCCCCGAGCGCGGAGCGGCGCTGCCTCCCGACCTGATGGGCCGCGTCTACCGGGAGTACGAGCGGCGGAAGTCGGGCCGCGGCGTCGTGGACTTCGAAGACATTCTCGAGCTCTGCATCCGCATGTACGACGAGGATCCGAACGCCCTCGCCCAGTTCCGCTCGCGTTGCCGGACGATCACGGTCGACGAGTTCCAGGACGTCAACCTCTTGCAGCACGAGCTGCTCGAGCGCTGGCTCGGCCCACGCGAGGAGCTCTGCGTCGTCGGCGACGACTATCAGGCGATCTACGGGTTCACCGGCGCCTCGCCGCGGTACCTGCTCGCCCTCCGCGAGCGCTTCTCCGCGGCGACCGTCCTCACATTGGAGGCGAACTACCGCTCCTCGCCGCAGGTGCTCGAGCTCGCGAACCGGCTCACGCCGCGGCTCGGCGGGGCACCCAAGACGCTGCGCGCCGTCCGACCCGGCGGGCCGGAGCCGTCGGTCCGTCCATTCGCCTCGCGTGACGAGGAGACCGCGTCCGTCGTCGCGCGGATCCGCGAGCTCGCCGCGGAGGGCGTCCCGTACGACGACGTCGCGATCCTGTTCCGCCTCAACGCGCGCTCGGAGCCGTGGGAGGAGGCGCTTGCCGAGGCCGAGCTCCCGTACCAGGTTCGCGGTGGGCCGTTCCTCGCGCGTCCGGCGGCGCGCCGGCTCCGGCAGGTCCTCGGCGGCTCGCATTCCACGGCGCTCGCCGACGACGTCCGCTGCGCGGCGATCGACGAGGGTTGGGCGCAGGGTGAGGAGCTCGAGCGGGTCGGGGAGTACGAGGCCACGCGCCAGCACGACCTCGGGCGCCTGGTCACGCTCGCCCGTCAGCTCGACGACGGGGCGCTAACCCCAGCGGGCTTCTTTGCCGAGCTCGACGCCCGCTTCGGTGACGGCTCGGACGGGCAAGGCATCCACCTGCTCACCTATCACCGCGCGAAGGGCCTCGAGTTCGACGCCGTCTTCCTTCCGGGCCTTGAGGAGCGTGAGCTCCCCGTGCGGCAGGCGAAGACGGAGGACGCGGTCGCCGAGGAGCGGAGGCTGCTCTACGTCGGGATCACGCGGGCGAAGCGGCACCTTGCCGTGAGCTGGAGCGCCGACGCGAAACCGAGCCGCTTCCTGGCCGAGCTCGGCGTCGAGGTCACGCGGCCCGCGGTCGAGCGCAAGCGGGTGGACGCCGAGAGCCTGCCGCGCTCGTTCGGCGTGCTGCGAGAGTGGCGCCTCAAGCGCGCCAAGGAGGACGGCGTGCCTGCCTACGTCGTCTTCCATGACACGACCTTGGCCGAGATCGCCGAGCGTGCGCCAACGACGCGCGGCGAGCTCGCCACGGTGGCGGGTGTCGGCCCGGCGAAGCTCGAGCGCTACGCCGACGACGTCCTCGCCGCTCTCTCGGCGACGCCGCCTTGACGAGTGAGGGCCGCCCGGTCGGCGGCCCTCACTCAGAACGAACGGATCGCCGGCCTAGCGGTCGTCGTGGTGCCCGTGACCGCCGCGACCCCCGCCCTGGCTACCCGGGATCTTGATTGCGAGCAGCTGCCCGTCCTCGCCGACACTGGTGTTCGGCTGGAGGGTCGGCCCAGGCTGGGGCGCCGTCGTGTTGTGCGCCTGCACGTCGAGGATCCACCAGTCCTTGCCGATCGTCTGGTGCGCGTCGTCGACGCCGGACGACTCCCACGTTCCGGGCCGGAGCGTAGCGGGCGTCGCCACGCGGGCGACCGCCGTCAGCCGCCCCGTCCGGAAGTCGTAGACGAGAACGCGGTTGAAGCCCGTGGTCCCGCCGACGTCACCGCGGAACACGGCCTCGCGGTCCTCCTGGATGACGAGGACCTGTTGGGACGCATCCAGGTTGTCCGGGTTGCGGATGTCGTCGTTGCTCGGCGGATCGCCGTTCAGGATCATCTGCAGCGAGGCGCGCGTCGGGTCACGCTTGTCGAACACGAACCGGAAAATCCGCCCGGCGAGCGTCTTCGGCGGCTTGCCCGTGTCCGAGAAGTACGTGATCCACGGCTGGCCGGGGAGCTCGGTGATGTCTTCCAGGCGGTCGAACTTGAAGGCGCCCTTGGCCTGCGCGGCCGCCTTGATCGTCTCCGAGTTCGTGTTCTCGATCTGCGTGATCGGAACGAAGTGCCCGGGCACGACTTCGCCCTTCACGATCGTCGTGTTGTCCGTCTTCGCCGGGTTGTCCGCCTTCCAGACGTAGAGGCTCCCCTCACGCCCGGTAATGCCGCCGAGGAACGTGTCGGACATGTACGCGTAGAGGTACGAGTCCGTCCGAGCGGGAGTCACGCGGAAGTCGTCGTCGGTGGTGGCGAACACCCACTTGTTGAGCCGCAGCGGGAGGACGTTTTCGTGCTGCAGGTGGCCGAAGTGCTGCGTGTCGCGCCACATCCCGGTCCGGGGGTCCATGACGATGGAGCTCCCGTCGTGGAGGGGCGTCTGCGGAGGCATCACGATCGCCTCCTCGCCGGTGAAGTACATCGGCCGGCCGTAGATCATCGCGAGCGTCGCCGAGCAGAACCGCTCGTAGAACTCGTTCCCTTTGAACAGGTACTCGGCGTACTCGACGCTGAGATCGCTTCGGTTGACCGTCAGCTGCGAGATCCTGGCGTCCACGCCCGGCGGAGTGTTCGGGAAGTTCCGCCCGAGCTCGTGGTTCATGACGACGTTGAACGTCTTTCCGGGCACGTGGTTCCAGTCGTCGTGGCCCCACGTCCAGCCCCAATGCGTGTTCGCGTACGAGCCGGTTCCGTCCGGGATGCCCGACATCTGGTAGCCGAACGGATGTGGGCTGTTCGTGATCACGTCGCCCGCCGACAGAATCGGTTCGACGACGACGCCGGGCGCCGTCGGGACGAGGTATGGCGGCTTGGCCGTCTTGAAGCCCGCGGCCGCAGGTGCAGCTAGGACCGCGCTCATCGCGGCGAAAACAGCGCCGATCGCCAGCGCCTTCTTCATAGCACCCTCCTTTTTCTCCCCTGACGTTTGGCGGGCGGGAGTCTAAATGCCCTGCAAGCGCCGGGCAGATGGGTGCAACACGCCGCTCCGCATAAGATTTCCTCATGGATACTCGGCAGCTCGCGTCATTCTGCGCGGTCGTCGAACACGAGAGCTTCTCGCTGGCCGCAGAGCAGCTCGGCGTGACGCAGCCGGCCGTCAGCCTGCAGATCCGCTCGCTCGAGAAGCGCCTCGGACGCCGGCTTCTCGACCGGTCCGGTCGCCGGGTCGAGCCGACCGAGGCCGGCCTGCGGCTCTACCAGAGCGCCCAGCGAATGCTCGCCCTCGAGCAACAGCTCGTCGAGGAGGTCACCGACGCCAGCGAGGGCGAGCTCGCCGGCAGGCTCGAAATCGGCGCCTCCACGGGGCCCGGCGGCTCGGTGGTGCCGCTGCTCCTGTGCGAGTTCCAGCGGGCGAACCCCAGCGTGCGCGTGGCATTGACCGTCTCGGACACCCAGACGATCGTCGACCAGGTGGCCGAGCGGGAGCTCGCTGCCGGGATCGTCGGCGCCGCCCGACGTCATCGCGGCGTGACCTTCGAGCCGTTGTTCCGCGACGAGGTCGTGCTCGCGTGCCCGCCCGGACACGCGTTTGCGGGCCGGACGATCACGCTCGACGAGCTCCAGGCGGAGCCGCCGGTCGCGATGCAGGAAGGTGCCGGCGTCCGCCTGGTGATCGACGACGCCCTCCGAGCCGCCGGCCTCCGCGAGCGGCACCCGGAGGTGAAGCTCGAGCTCGGCCTCCAGGAGTCGGTGAAGAGCGCCGTGGCCGCCGGGTACGGGATCACGTTCATCTCGCGCTCCGCGATCGAGGCCGAGCTCTCGACGGGGGCGATCGCAACCGCGCGGGTCGAAGGCCTCGAGCCCGCGCGGGAGATCTCGCTGGCGACGGCGACGGGCCGGACGATGCCGCGGACGGCCGCCGCGTTCCTCGAGTTCGCCCGCGGGCGCCTGCCGTGATCGTCCGCTGGGGGCTGGACCAGCTCGCCTCGCTCCTGCACGAGCTCGGGATCGAGCGGCCGTTCCTCGTCGCGAGCCCGAGGTGGGACGAGCTGAAGCTTCCGGTTGCAGCGCGGTGGACGGAGATCCCCTCCGACCGGATCACGGTGCCGGAAGGGGTCGACGGCATCCTCGCCGTCGGCGGCGGCAGCGCGATCGACACCGCGAAAGCCGCATCCGCTGCGAGTGGCCTGCCGGTCGTGTCCGTGCCGACCACGTACTCCGGCTCCGAATGGGTGTCCTCGTTCGGGGTGCGCAAGCCGGACCGCCGCGCGGTCGGCGGCGGCAGCGGCGCGAACCTCGCCGGAATCGTCTACGACCCCGCGCTCACGCTGAGCCTTCCGCGCGAGGTCGCCGTGGGCACGGCCATGAACGCTCTCGCACACGCGGCCGAGGCGATGTACGTGAAGGGCCGCAACGCGGAGGCCGACCGCGACGCTCGCGAGGCCGCGACGCGGATCGCGGCCGCTCTGCCCGCGGTCGCCGCCGACCAGCAGGCCGTCGGCCCGCGGAAGACGCTCCTCGCCGGGGCGTCGCACGCGGGCGCGGCGCTCGCGTCGGCAGGCCTCGGCCTCGGCCATGCCATGGCCCAGGCGCTGGGCGGCCGCTACGGGCTTCCGCACGGCACGATGAACGCGATCACGCTTCCGCTCGCGCTCCGCTTCAACATGCCCGTCGCGGCCGAGGAGATCGAGAGCTTCGGTGATGCTATGGGAACCGACGAAGCGGTCGGCAAGGTCGAGTCCCTGGCCCGCCTGGGCGGCTTCAAGCGCCTTCGCGCCTACGGCGTTCCCGAGGACGAGCTCGGCGATGTCGCCAAGGTGGTCGTCGAGCGTCCCGGGGCGAAGGCCAACCCGCGGCCGGCGACGCCCGGCGACGTGGAAGAGCTGCTCCGCTCCGCCTGGTAGGTCAGCAAGCGCCGGAGGCAGGCGGCCCGCCCGGCCCCGTCAGGTGCCACGCCGGTGCGCGCATGCTCTCGACGCAGTACGACGTCGCATCGGCCCGCCGGAGCGCGACGCCGAAGCCGCCGACGTCGGCGCCCGCGTAGGACCCGCTCCCGAGGTGGAACTGCTCGAGTGCGAGCGCGGCCTGCTGCAAGTTGAGCGTGAGCACCTCGCTGCCGGCCTCCGCGATCGCAGACGAGCCGGTCTTGCTCGTCGGCCCCGTGGACCCGAGCTGCGCGCTGACGAGGTAGCCGCCGACGGCCAGCGCGGCCAGCAGCGAGACGACGCCGAAGAAGCGGGTCATGCGTGGAAGGTCGGCAGCCGGTGCCCGAAGCTTGATTGGGAATAATCCGAGCTAATGCGTCGCATTAGTCTCGCCGTCGGCAGTGGTACTATCGCCGCACATGGCGACCCCCATGCAGTTCGACGTGCTCGTGATCGGAAGCGGGGCCTCCGGCCTCGCCGCCGCGGTCTCCGCGGAGCGCTCCGGCGCCTCCGTCGCGGTCGCAACCAAGGGTGCGCTGCAGTCCTGCAACTCGGCAAAGGCGCAGGGCGGGATCCAGGCCGCCTTCGGCGCGGACGACTCGCCCGAGATCCACGCCGAGGACGTCTGGAAGAGCTCGCACGAGACCGCCGACCGACAGCTCGTCGACGTGCTCACGAGCGAGGCGCCGAACGCCATCCACTGGCTGGAGGAGCTCGGCGTCGAGTTCACGCGCGAGAACGGCGGCTACCGGCTCGCGAGGTGCGGCGGCGCGAGCCGCAAGCGCCTGCTCCAGGTCGGCGACCGGACCGGACACGCGATCACGAAGGCGCTCCGCGCCGCGTTCGAAGCGGGCGGCGGCACGGCGCTTCCGAAGGCGCCGCTCTCCGAGCTCGAGCGCACCGAGAGCGGCTGGCGCGCACGCTGCGGCGAGCACGTCGTCGAGGCCGGCACCGTCGTCCTCGCGGCGGGCGGCCGCTGCTTCAGGGTGGCCGAGGAGCGGGGCGAGCTCTCGACCAACCATCCAGGGGCGACCGGCGAGGTTACCCGGATTGCCGCCGCGCTCGGCGCGGAGGTGCGGGACCTCGATGCCCTGCAGTACCACCCGAACGGCGGCGCGTGGCCCGAGACGATGCAGGGCTACTCGATTCCCGAGACGACGCGCGCGTACGGAGCCGTACTGCTCAATGCCGACGGCGAGGAGTTCACCGACTCGCTTGGCCCTCGCGACGAGGTCAGCCAGGCGATCTTCGAGGAGGTGGAGAAGGGCAAGGGCGTCGAGACTCCTGACGGCCGCCCGGCGGTGTACCTCGACACGACCCGCATCGCCGAGGCCGACGCGCAGGTCTCGCTCCCCTACATGCTTCGCCGCTACCGCGGCGGCGGGATCGACCCGCTCGCCGAGCCGATCCTGACCTACCCGGTGCTCCACTACCAGAACGGGGGGCTCGTGATCGACGCGGACGGCGAGACGACCGTCGAGGGCATCTACGCTTGCGGCGAGATCGCGGGCGGGACCCACGGCCGCAACCGGATGATGGGCAACTCGCTCCTGGAGTGCACGGTGTTCGGACGACGAGCCGGCCGCGCGGCGGCCGAGAAGGCGAGGCCATGAGCGTGCTACGCATCCCAGTTAGCAATCTTCACCACGCGGTCGAGGACGCCGCTTCTCACCTCTACGTCTGGGCGCTGAAGGACATTCCGCAGGACCTGAGAGACGCCCTCGCCGACGCGGCCGGCAAGGAGACCTCGGTCCCCGGCCAGCGCGTCCTCCAGACGATCCTCAAGAACGTCCAGGTGGCGGACACGGAGAAGAACCTCGTCTGCCAGGACACCGGCATCGCGGTGTACACCTGCAACGTCGGCGAGCACTTCCCGCTCCACCCGGCGCGGATCTACGAAGCGCTGCGCGACGGCACCGCGCGCGCCACGCTCGAGCATCCGCTGCGTTCGAACGCCGTCCACACGATCACGCGCGAGAACACGGGCCCGAACATCGGCCACCGCCTGCCGATCGTGCACTGGGAGTTCGTGCCCGACTGGGACGGCCTCGACGTCAAATGCGTGCCCAAGGGCTCCGGCTCGGAGAACATGAGCTTCCTGAAGATGTGCGTCCCCGCCGACGGCGTGAAGGGGATCAAGCAGTTCGTGCTCGAGTCGATCGTCGGCGCCGGCGGCAAGCCCTGCCCGCCCGGAATCGTCGGCGTCGGCATCGGCGGCTCGGCCGACTACGCGATGTACCTGGCCAAGGAGGCGATCGCGCGGCCGGTCGGCACGCGCAACCCCGACCCGATCGTCGCCGAGCTCGAGCAGGAGCTGTTCCAGCTGCTGAACGAGACCGGCATCGGCCCGATGGGGCTCGGCGGCGACGTCACCGTCCTGCAGTGCCACATCGAGCACGCGGACACGCACATGACCCTGAACCCGGTTGCGGTCAACTACCAGTGCTGGGCGGCGCGCCGCGCGACGGCGCACGTGGACGCGGCCGGCAACGTCGACTTCGATCGCGAGGCCTAGGCATGGCCGTCCACGAGGTCACCTTCCCCATCACCGACGAGGCCGAGATCCTCAAGCTCCGCGCCGGCGACGAGGTCATGGTCCAGGGCCACATCATCGGCATCCGCGACCGCACGCAGATCCGCATCTTCGACCAGGGCATCGAGCCGCCGATGGACCTCAGCGGGGCCTTCCTGCTCCACACCGCGCCCGGCGTGCGCAAGCTCGACGACGGGCGCTACGAGAAGGTCTGCATCGGCACGACCACGAGCGCGCGGATGGTGCGGTTCACGGAGCCGCTTGGCAAGCAGTACGGCGTCCGCGCGATCTGCGGCAAGGGCGGATTCCCCGACGAGGCGGTCGAGCCGATGCAGAAGCACGGGATGGTCTACTTCGCGATCGTCGGCGGGGCCGCTGCGCTCGAGACGACCCAGATCGAGGAGATCGAGGAGGTCGCCTGGGAAGAGTTGATGCCCGAGTGCCTGTGGAAGTTCCGCGTCAAGGACTTCGGGCCGCTCACCGTCGGGATCGACGCCCACGGCAACTCGCTCTACCACGACGTCCAGTCGGCCGCACAGGAGCGGCTGAAGGAGATCTTTGCTCGTCTTTGAGCCCCGCGACGGCGGGCTGACGCACGTGATCGACAAGGGCCTCGGACCGAGGGCCTGGGAGGACGTGCTCGAGACGAGCGGCGATTACATCGACATCGTCAAGCTCGGTTGGGGCACCGCTCACGTGACGCCGAATCTTCGCCGAAAGCTCGACGTGTTCGGTGACAAGCGAGTCGTCATCGGCGGCACTTTCTTCGAGGCGGTCTACGCCACCGACCAGCTCGACCGGTACAAGAGCTGGCTGACGGAGCTCGGGCTCACCCACGTGGAGCTCTCGGACGGCGCCGTCGAGATACCGCGGGAGCGCAAGCTGGAGCTGATCGCCGACTTCGCCCGAGATTTCACCGTCCTCTCGGAGGTCGGGTCGAAGGACGCCGAGGTGAACTTTGCGCCGTATCTCTGGGTCGAGTGGATCAAGGAGGAGCGCGACGCGGGGGCCTGGAAGGTCATCACCGAGGGGCGTGAGGGTGGGACGGCAGGGATCTTCCGGCCGACGGGCGAGATGCGCACCGGCCTCGTGGACGAGATCGCACACGAGGTCGACGTCGCCGATCTGATCTTCGAGGCGCCCACGAAGGCCGCCCAGGCGTGGTTCGTCAAGCACTTCGGCCCGTCGGTGAACCTCGGCAACATCCCGCCCGAAGAAGTCATCCCGCTCGAGACGCTGCGGCTGGGCCTGCGCGCGGACACGCTGAAGGAGGTGCTGCTTGGCGACCGCCGGCCTGCTTCCTCCTGACCTCGAGTCGATGCCCGCCGAGGATGTGCTCCTCTGGGCGTACGAGCGCTTCGGCGACCGCATGTGCCTCACCTGCTCGTGGCAGCGCCAGTCGTCGGCGCTCGTGCACATGGTCAGCGAGCTCGGCCTCAAGATCGACGTCGTCGAGCTGGACACGCAGATCCTCTTCAAGGAGACGTACGAGACGCGGGACCGGCTCGTGGCGCGGTACGGCCTCAAGCTCAAGACCGTGCCGCCGCGCTACACGCTCGCCGAGCAGGCGATCGCCGAGGGGCCGAACCTGTGGGAGACAAACCCCGACCGCTGCTGCCACATCCGCAAGGTCGAGCCGCTCGTGAAGGCGCTCGAGCCGTACGAGGCCTGGATCACGGGCATCCGCCGCGAGCAGTCCCCCACGCGCGCGAACGCCCAGAAGATCGAGCACTCCGAGCGCTACGACGTCTGGAAGGTCCAGCCGCTCGTCGACTGGGACGCCAAGCGCGTCGCGGCGTACCTCGCGGTCAACGAGGTTCCGTACAACCCGCTGCACGACGCGGGCTATCCCTCGATCGGCTGCATCCCGTGCACCCGTCCCGTCCGCCCGGGCGAGGACGAGCGCGCAGGGCGCTGGTCCGGCTCGGGGAAGCTCGAGTGCGGCATCCATGGCAACGCGCCCTTACTGAAGGAGTCAAGTGACTGAGAACGCCTCCGGGGGAACCTCCCGGTTCCCCCAGACCCCCTCCACTGGTCCGTTTCCCGGACAGGCCGGTACCGGCCGGAGTCAAGTGACTGAGCACATCTACGCTCACGACCATCCGAAGTCCGATGCCCGCCGCGAGGGCGGCTTCACGCTCTGGTTCACGGGCCTTTCCGGCGCGGGCAAGTCCACGATCGCGCACCTGGTCGGGCCCGAGCTCGAGCGCCGCGGCCACGTCGTGGAGTACCTCGACGGCGACACCGTTCGCACGCACCTGTCGAAGGGCCTCGGCTTCTCGAAGGAGGACCGCGACACGAACATCGAGCGAATCGGCTGGGTGGCCTCGCGGCTGACCCGTCAGGGCGGCGCGGTGCTCGCGGCGGCGATCTCCCCGTACGAGGAGACGCGGCGGCAGGCACGCGCGATGGTGGAGGAGTGGGGCACGTTCGTGGAGGTGTTCGTCAAGGCGTCCGTCCAGGAGTGCGCGAACCGCGACGTCAAGGGGCTCTACGAGAAGGCGTTCAAGGG
>DATFQE010000114.1:0-4196 GCA_035264445.1 Gaiellaceae bacterium
TGTCGTCATGGACCGGCCCGTACTGCATCCGTTCGTCCGCGAGCTGGCCGAGACCGAGCGTCTCGGGGCCTTCGCAGATGCCCTTCCCGACCGTGCCCGGGTGTCCGAGCCTGCCCTGCCGCTGGTCGTCTCGGCGCTGCATGAGAAGCTCGGGCGCGGCCTCGCGGTGCTCGTGCCCGAAGACGGCGACGCGCGCGATCTCGCCGAGGCGGCCGGCTGGTTCCTCGGGCCGGAGCACGTCGGCCTCCTCCCGAGTCGCGGCGTGCGCTGGGAGTCCGGGCTCGCGCCGCCGCCGCACCTGGTCGGCGAGCGCGACCGCGCCCTGGACGTCCTCGCAGGAGGCGGGCTCGTCGTCGTCTCCGCGCCGGCGCTGATCGAAGGGATGCCGCCTCCCGGAACGAGGCCGAGCGCGCTCGGGCTGGAGGTCGGCGACGAGCCGGGCATCGACTCCGTCGCCGAGCACCTCGCCCTTGCAGGCTACGAGCGCGCCGACCGCGTCGAGGAGCGCGGCCAGTTCGCGCTGCGCGGCGGAATCGTCGACGTCTACCCGACCACCGGCCGCGAGCCGCTGCGGATCGAATTCTTCGGCGACGAGATCGAGGGGATTCGCGCTTTCTCCGCGTTCACGCAGCGGACGCTCCATCCCGCCGAGCGCGCGACCATCCGGCCGGCCGCCGAGCGCCGGCTCGACCTGACCGAGACGACGCTCCCGGACGAGGACGAGCCGACCTCCGTCCCGGACGATCTCGCCCCTGCTCTTCCGGAGGGCCCGGACCTGGTGTGGCGCCCCGACGAGGTGCGGGAGGTCTGGGCCGAGGAGTACGCGGGCGCTCCGACGCCGTCGCTCGAGCGGGCGGCCGAGCTCGATCCGCTGCCGCAGGGGCAGCCGCACGCGTTCGAGGCTCAGCGCCCGGCGATCGCGGCGCGGGGTCTGTCGGAGGCCGAGAACGAGCTCAGGGGCTTCGCGCACGCCGGCCACCGGGTCGTCGTCGCCTTCCCGCATCGCGGCGAAGCGCTCCGCACGCAGAACCTGCTCCGCCGCATCGATGCCGGCCTGCTCGAGCCGGGCGACGACCTGCCTCCCGAGGGCGAGCTCGCCTTCGCCGTCGCACCGGCCCGGAGGGGCTTCGTCTGGCGCGAGCTCGGCCTCGTCCTCCTTCCCGACACGCAGGTCTTCCGGAAGCGGCCGCCGCGTGCCGACGCCCGCCTCGGGCGCGCCCTCCAGTCCTTCGCCGACCTCCGCACCGGCGACCACGTCGTGCACGAGGACCACGGGATCGGCCGCCTGGTCGGCTTCGAGACGAAGGAGGTCGCCGGCGTGACGCGCGACTACCTCCTGCTCGCGTTCCGCGGCGACGACCGGCTCTACGTCCCACACGAGCAGATCGGCAAGGTTTCGCGCTACGTCGGCGCGGACGGTGCCGCGCCGGCGCTGTCGAAGCTCGGCGGCAAGGCCTGGCAACTCCTGAAGACGCGCGCGCGCGAGAGCGTCCGCGAGCTCGCCGGCGAGCTGCTCCAGCTCTACGCTCAGCGCCAGCAGGCGCCCGGAGTCCCGTACGACCTCAACCACGAGTACTTCGAGCGGCTCGAGGCGTCGTTCCCGTACCGCGAGACCGACGACCAGGCGACCGCGATCGAAGCCGTCAAGGAGGACCTCGAGACGGCGCGCCCGATGGACCGGCTCGTCTGCGGCGACGTCGGCTTCGGGAAGACCGAGGTCGCCGTCCGCGCCGCCTTCGCCGCCGCCGTCAACGGCAAGCAGACGCTCATGCTCGTCCCGACGACGATCCTCGCGCAGCAGCACTGGAACACGTTCCGCGAGCGCTACCGCGATTTCCCGGTCAACGTCGAGATGGTCTCCCGCTTCCGCAGGCCGGCCGACGTGAAGCGGATCCTGCGGGAGTTCGCCGAGGGCAAGGTCGACGTCCTGATCGGCACCCATCGCGTGCTCTCGCGCGACGTGATCTCCAAGGCGCTGGGGCTCGTGATCGTCGATGAGGAGCAGCGGTTCGGCGTGGCGCAGAAGGAGCTCCTGCGCCAGCTCAGGCTCGAGGTCGACGTCCTCGCGCTCTCCGCGACGCCGATCCCGCGCACGCTACACATGTCCCTGTCGGGCCTGCGCGACATCTCCGTGATCGAGACCCCGCCCGAGGGCCGCCGTCCGATCCGCACCCACGTGGGCGACTACGACGAGGAGCTCGTCAAGCAGGCGCTCGAGCGGGAGAAGGCCCGCGGCGGCCAGTCGTTCTACCTGCACAACCGCGTCGAGACGATCGACGAGGCGGCCGAGAAGCTCCGCCAGCTGTGCCCGGACGTCCGCTTCATCGTCGGCCACGGCCAGATGCGGGAGCGCGAGCTGGAGGAGAAGATGCTGTCGTTCCTGTCCGGCGACGCGGACGTGCTCGTCGCGACGACGATCATCGAGTCCGGCCTCGACATTCCACAGGCGAACACGCTGATCGTCGAGCGCGCGGATGCGCTCGGGCTCGCCCAGCTCTACCAGATCCGCGGCCGCGTGGGCCGCTCGGACGTCGTCGCGCACGCCTACCTCTTCTATCCCGATCACATGGAGCTGACCCCGGAGGCCCGGGCACGGCTGGCCACGCTCGCCGACCACACGGAGCTCGGCGCCGGCTTCGCGATCGCCATGCGCGACCTCGAGATCCGCGGGGCCGGCGACCTGCTCGGCGCCGAGCAGTCCGGCCACGTCGCGGCCCTCGGCTTCGAGCTGTACGTCGAGATGCTCGGCGAGGCGGTCGCGGAGCTCTCCGGCCAGCGCAGGCCGGTAACGCGGCCGGTGCGCGTCGACGCCCGCATCGACGCCTACGTGCCGGGCTCGTACATCGGCGCCGAGGCCCTCAAGATCGACCTCCACCGGCGCATCGCGCTGTCGGAGTCCGAGGACGAGCTGCGCGAGCTGGAAGCGGCGACCGAGGACCGCTACGGCCAGCTGCCCGATCCTGTTCGGAATTTGTTTGCGATTCAGGAAGCGAAGTTGAAGCTGGCGCGGATCGGCGCTGACTACCTCGTCTTCCGCGGGGGCCGCGCCTCGGTCGGCCCGCTGCTGCTCGGATCCGGGGAATTGCGCAGTCTCCGGGGCGAGATCGACACGGCCGTCTACACCACCGCCCGGCAGGAAGTCACGTTAAGGGGCGATGAATTTTCCCAGGCCGTCAGATTGGTCGATGCTATACTGGCGACGCGCCGGGCAGCGTGAGCAAAACCGCTGCAAATGGCGCTCTTTCTATGAAAACGCCCAGGTTCACACTCATCGCGTTGGCGGCCGTCCTCGGCGCCCTCTTGCTGGCCGGCTGCGGCGGGAGCGACAGCAAGTCGTCCGAGGACGTTCCGGACGACGCCGTCGCCGTCGTCGGCGACAAGGAGGTCTCGAAGAAGCAGTTCGACGCGCTGATCGCGCAGGCGAAGGCAAGCGCGCAGCAGCAGAAGCGCAGCTTCCCGAAGGCGGGCACGCCGGAGTTCAAGAACCTGCAGAACCAGGGCCTCGAATACCTCGTCCGCCGCGCCGAGTTCGAGCAGAAGGCGGACGACATGGACGTCAAGATCTCCGACAAGCAGGTCGACGAGCGCCTCGAGCAGCTGAAGAAGCAGTTCTACGGCGGCGACGACAAGAAGTTCAAGGCCTCGCTCAAGAAGCTCCTGCTCACCGAGGACCAGGTGAGGAACGACGTGCGCGCGCAGCTCCTCGAGGAACAGCTCTACAAGAAGGTGACCGAGGACCTGAAGGTCAGCGACAAGGAGATCCAGGACTTCTACAACAAGAACAAGTCGCAGTACCAGCAGGCCTCCACGCGCGAGGTCCGGCACATCCTCGTCAAGACGAAGAAGAAGGCCGACGCCCTCTACTCGCAGCTCCAGAGCGGCGGCGACTTCGCCGCCCTCGCGAAGAAGAACTCCGAGGATCCGGGCTCGAAGGCGCAGGGCGGCAAGCTCACCGTCTCGAAGGGCCAGACCGTGCCGCCGTTCGACAAGGCCGCGTTCTCGCTCGACAAGAACGAGATCTCGAAGCCGATCAAGACCCAGTACGGCTGGCACATCATCCAGCCGCTCTCCGAGGTCAAGAAGGCCACGACCACGCCCCTTCCGCAGGTCAAGGAAGCGATCAAGCAGCAGCTCCTGAGCGAGAAGAAGACGAAGGAGATGCGCGAGTGGATCGACGGCCTCAAGGACGACTTCGA
>DATFQE010000115.1:0-6000 GCA_035264445.1 Gaiellaceae bacterium
TGGCTGCGCTCGCCGTCGGCCGGGTCGACGAGCCGCCCCGCCAGGTCGAGGACGCCGACCGCCCGCAATCCCCGCGCCGCGCGCTCGGCGTCGTCGTCCGTGTCGGCCTGGATCGCGACCCGGCTGCCGGGAGGAATGACAAAGGCCGCCTTCGTCGGAAAGCTCGAGTCGGTCACGTGCACGTTCAGCGCCCCGGGGACATGACCCGACGCGAAGTCCTCGGGCCGACGGACGTCCAGGACGACGGCGTCGCCGGGGTCGGCGGTCGTGCCGAGCGGCTCGGGCGCGCCCACGAACGGGCCCCGATTGAGCTCGACGATCCGCTCCATGTTCGGCGGCCGGGGAGCCGATCCGGCGCTCATCTCGGCGACGAACGCGTCCTCGTCCTTCGACACCGCCGCGTTGAACCGGCGCTCGAATCCGATCGTCGTCGACGCCTTCGAGCTCATCTGCGCGCCGCAGAGCGACCCGGCCACGTGGCCGGGGTAGACCTCGACGCCGTCCGGGAGGTCGAGCAGCGCCAGCAGCGAGCGGTGGAGGTCGCGCGCGCCCACGGCCCCGTCGACGGCGAGGTCGGGTCGGGCCGCGGTCCCGACGAGCAGCGAGTCGCCGGTGATCACGAGCCAGGGCTCGTCGCCGCGCGAGCGGTCGATCACCGCGAAGCAGCAGTGCTCGGGACGGTGCCCGGGCGTGTGGATGACGCGGATGGCGACCTCGCCGACCGGCACCTCGTCACCGTCGCCGAGCTCGTCGAACGGATACTCCGGCTCGCCCGCCGGGTGAATCGAGACAGAAGCTCCATGCTCCAGCGCGAGCCGGCCGTGCCCGGAGACGTGGTCGGCGTGCGTGTGCGTCTCGAGGACGCGCACGATGCGGGCTTTGCGCCGCGCGGCCTCCTCGAGATACGGCTCGATTGCGTAGGCGGGGTCGATCACCACCGCCTCGCCGGTCTTCTCGTCACCGATCAGGTAGGACGCGCAGCCGAGATCGTCGTCGACGAACTGGCGAAACAGCACGAGACGGGATCCTAACGCGCCGCCCGGAGGGCTAGGCAGCCCCGGCGAAGGCGCGCAGGTGGGCGAGCAGGCCGAGCGAACGAGAGACGACCCGGACCTCGGCGCTTGGTCGCCGCGAGACCCAGACCTGGAGCGCGACTTGCAGGCGACGAAGCGACCGCCTGTCGTTGGCGACAGATGTCGGAACGACGACGACGCCTCGGCCCGCCGCGGTCACGGCCAGCCCGCCGCGCTGAAGGTACGCGATCAGCCGCTCCGCGAGGAACGGGTCGTCGAGCTCGAGTGTCATGCCTTCAGTGTTCGACCTCGCCGCGCCGGGCACAAGGGCCGAACGGCCTATTTCGCACGCTCTCTAGAGGCCGAGGTGGCGGGCGATCACCATGCGCTGCACCTCGTTGGTGCCCTCGCCGATCTCCAGGATCTTCTGGTCGCGGTAAAGGCGAGAGATCGCCGACTCGTCCATGAACCCATAGCCGCCGTGGATCTGGAGCGCGGCGTTCGCCACGCGGTGTGACAGCTCACCGGTGTAGAGCTTGGCCATGGCCGCCTCCTTCGCGAACGGCCGCCCCTGATCCTTGAGCCAGGCGGCCTTGTAGACCAGGTTGCGCCCCGCCTCGAGCTCGACGGCCATGTCCGCCAACTGGAACTGCACGGCCTGGAAGCGCGCGATCGGCTTGCCGAACTGCTCGCGCTCCTCGGCATAGCGGAAGGCGAGGTCGTACGCGCCCTGGGCGAGCCCGACGCCCATCGCCGCCACCGAGATCCGGCCGCCGTCGAGGATCTCGAGGAACTGTCTGAAGCCCTCGCCGCGCGGGCCGAGGAGGTTGCCCTCGGGCACGGTCGCGTCCTTGAACGACAGCTCCCGCGTGTCCGACGCGCGCCAGCCGAGCTTGCGCATCTGCGGGGAGATCTCGTAGCCGGGAGTGCCGTTCGGGACGATGATGTTCGAGACCTCGCCGTCGCCCGTCAGCGCGGTGATCGTCACGAGGCCGCTGATGTCCGTGCCGGCGTTGGTGATGAAGACCTTCGAGCCGTTGATCACCCACCGGCCGTCACGCAGGTCCGCACGGGTGCGGGTCGCGCCCGCGTCGGAGCCGGCGCCGGGCTCCGTCAGCCCGAACGCACCGAGCTTCTGGCCCGATGCGAGCTGCGGCAGCCATTCGCGCTTCTGCTCGTCGGTCCCGAACAGGAAGATCGGCATCGTGCCGAGCGAGGTATGCGCGGCCACGGTGATCGCGACCGACGAGTCGATCCTGGTCAGCTCCTCGATCGCGATCGCGTAGGCGAGCGTGTCGGTGCCGCCGCCGCCGTACTCCTCGGGGATCGGCATGCCCATCAGCCCGAGCTCGGCCAGCTCGGACACGAGCTCGTACGGGAAGCGGTGCTCGCGGTCGAGCTCCTCGGCGACCGGCGCGACTCGCTGCTCGGCGAACTCGCGCACGGTCGTCCGGACGAGCTCGTGCTCGGGCGAGAGGTCGAAGTTCATGCCGAAAGGCGGCCTGCGAGCTCCGTGATCAGGCGGACGCCGTAGCCCGTTCCGCCCTTCTGCCAGAGGTAGTCGGGCCGCGGCCAGGTGAAGAATCCGGTTCCGGCCATGTCGATGTGGGCCCAGGGGCCCTCGCCGGCGAACTCCTGCAGGAACTCGGCGGCGAGGACGGGGACGCCCTGGCGCAGGATCGAGGAGTTCTTCATGTCGGCATAGGCCGAGTCGATGTAGCGGCGGAAGCGCTGGTGCAGGGGCCACGGCCAGGCGTGGTCGCCGCTCGCTTCGCCGGCCTCGACGACCCGGTCGCGCCACTCGGCGTCGTTGCCGAACACGCCTGCGTAGAAGTCGCCCATCGCCGCCTCCATCACGCCGGTCAGGGTCGCGAAGTCGACGATGTGGGTCGCGCCCTGCTCGCGGGCGTAGGTGAGCGCGTCGGCGAGCACGAGCCGGCCCTCGGCGTCGGTGTTGATCACCTCGATCGTCTTGCCGTTTCGGGCGCGGAGGATGTCGCCGGGCCGGTAGGCGTGGCCGCCGACCATGTTCTCGGTCGCCGCGACGACCGCGATCGCGCGAAGCGGCAGCCCGAGCTCGGCGATCGCGCCGATGCCCTCGACCACCGCGGCCCCGCCGGCCATGTCGCCCTTCATGTCCTCCATGTACGCGGCCGGCTTGATCGAGATGCCGCCGGTGTCGAAGGTGATCGCCTTGCCGACGAGCCCGAGCACGACCTCACCGGCGGCGCCGGGCGGCTCGTAGCGCATGACGATCAGGCGGGGTGGGTTGTGCGAGCCCTGCGCGACGCCGGCGAAGGCGCCCATCTCGAGCTCGCGGATCTCGTCGGGGCCGAGCGCCTCCGCCCGCATGTGCTCGTGCGAGCCTCCGATCTCGAGCGCGCGGTCGGCGAGGCGCTCCGGGGTCAGCTCGTTCGCGGGCGCGTTCGCGAGGTCGCGCGCGCGGTTCGCTGCCAGGGCCACGCGCTCGGCCCGCTCCGCGGCGGCCAGGGCGCTCTCGTCGGCGCCGACGAGCAGCAGCCGCTCGAACGGGCGCGGACGGTCGCCGTCGGCCTTCCAGCGCCCCGGGTCGTAGCCGCCCAGGACGAGGCCGTCCACCGCAGCCCGAGCCTGCTCGGTGGCGGGGACGTCGAGCTCGCCGTCGACTACCCACGCGACCGTTCCGCCGACGCGCGATGTCGCGCGCGCCACCCCCGACGCGGCTGTCCGAACGGCGTCGGAGTCGACCGATGCGCCGGGGCCGAGGCCCGACGCGACGACCCGGCCGTCGGCGGTATGGAGGACGGCGGTCTGGCCTCGCGTCTTCGCGACCGCCTCTTCGGAGACGACCCGGCCGAGCCGCCCCTCGAGGCGCTCGTCGAGCCCGGAGAGGGAGGCCGGTAACGGCGATGCGGGTTCCGCGAGGGGGACGCCGAGGACGTCTGCCTCGACGGACTCCGCGTCCTCAGAGCTGAGCTCGACCCGCATCTGGCCGCGCGATGCTAGCCGAGGGGGTTTCTAGCGTGCGGTGTCGAAAAACTTTCACGAGGTCTTAACTATTTTTCGTCAAGTCCGATACAGACTGTGCGCGTGACCCTGCGGCCACCCACTTCCCTCAATGCGCCGGCCCTGTCCGTCGAGGACCTGCAGGCCGAGATCGGCGTCCTCGCCGCCGAGCGCCAGCGCCTGCGGACGACCGGCTCGAACGAGACCGACCTCGAGCGCAACCGCCTCGAGATCGCGCGGCTCCAGTGGGAGCTCTCGCACGCGCTCATCGGTCGCCACCTGCGTACCGCGGCTGCCTAGCCGCCCCCGCGGCCCCGGCTAGATTGGCCGGGCCGTGCGAGACGAGATCGACAAGCGGGCGATGGCGGCGCTCGCCTCAGGTCACCTCGCGACCGACTTCGCGAACGGCGCGCTGCCCGCGCTGCTGCCGTTCCTCGCCGACGAGTTCGATCTGTCCTACGTGCTCGTCGGCCTCGCGATGCTCGCCTGGGCGTTCTCGTCGTCGATCCTGCAGCCGCTCTTCGGGCTCTGGTCCGACCGACGCGGGGCGATCTGGCTGCTGCCTGCCGGGCTCGCCCTCGGCGGGCTCGGGATTGCCCTCGCCGCGGTCGCTCCGAGCTATTCCGTCTGCCTCGTGTTGATCGCGCTGTCCGGCATCGGTACGGCCGCGTATCACCCCGAAGCGAGCAAGTTCGCGTCGTTCGTTAGCGGCCGACGCCGCGCGAGCGGGATGTCGCTCTTCTCGCTCGGCGGCAACGTCGGGTATGCCCTCGGGCCGATCGCGGCGACGGCTCTCGTCGTGCAGTTCGGGCTGGAGGCGGGTCTCCTGCTCGCGGTTCCATGTCTCGCGGTCTCGGCGCTCCTCGTTGCGGCGATGCCGTACCTGCGCGGATTCGAGCCGGTCCGCGACACCGACCACACCGCCTCCGGGGAGGATCGGCCCGGCGCGATCGTGACCCTCCTCGGCGTGATCGCGCTCCGCAGCGTCGCCTGGTTCGGCCTGATCACGTTCGTGCCGCTCTACGAGGTCGCCCGCGGCAACTCGGAGGCCTACGGAAACCGACTGCTGGCGGCCATGCTGCTGCTCGGCGGCGTCGGGACGCTCGCCGCCGGTCCGCTGGCCGACCGGTTCGGCCCGCGGCCCGTGCTCGTCGCGAGCGTGCTCGCGACCGGACCGCTGATCATCGTGTACCTGACAGCCGGCGGATTCCTCGGGGCCGTCGCACTCGCCCTGGTGGGTGCGTGCGTGGTCGGGACGTTCGGCGTCACGATGGTGATGAGCCAGGAATACCTGCCGCGCCACATCGGCCTCGCGTCCGGGCTCGGCATCGGCCTGTCGGTGGGTCTCGGCGGGGTCGCGGCTGTCGCGCTCGGCGGGCTCGCGGACGCGGTCGATCTCGAGAGCGCGCTCTACGTCTGCGCGGTGGCGCCGTTCGCCGCCGTGCTGCTCTGCGGGCTGCTTCCGCCGACCGCCGCGCGGCGTCCGCTGGCTCCGGAGCCGGTGGTGTAGGCTCGCCCGCATGCCAGACACAGCGCGCGAATTCTTCGAAACCCTGCAGTCCCGCGTCGACCCGTCGAAGACGGCCGGGATGACGAACTCGTACGTCTTCGACATCGACGGCGCCGGCCTGTGGAAGGTCGACGTCGACGACGGCAAGGTCACCGTCACCGAGGGCGGAGGGGACGCCGACGCGACGATCTCGACCTCGGAAGAGACGTTCAAGAAGATCGCGGACGGCGACCAGAACGCGACCAGCGCTTACATGACGGGAAAGCTCAAGGTCAAGGGCGACATGGGCGCGGCGATGAAGCTCCAGAAGCTCTTCTGAGCCGAGTGCGGCTCGCCGGTGCCGCGGCCGCCCCGAGCTACTCCTCGAGCTCGACGAGCAGCTGATTCCCGGCGACACGGTCGCCCTCGGCGACGTGGACGGCCTTCACGACCGCCTCGTACGGCGACACGACCGGCGTCTCCATCTTCATCGCCTCGAGCACGAGCAGCGTC
>DATFQE010000116.1:0-9292 GCA_035264445.1 Gaiellaceae bacterium
GGCGACGACTACGACCGCTTCATCGGCCGCTACGGACCAGCCCTCGGCGACGCGATGCTCGACTACGCCGGCGTGGTGCCCGGCATGCGCGTGCTCGACGTCGGCTGCGGCACCGGCGCGCTCGCCGCGCGGGCCGCCGCCGCGGTCGGCGGGGAGAACGTCGCGGCCGCCGATCCCTCGGAGCCTTTCGTCGAAACCTGCCGCCGGCGGGTTCCCGAGGCCGACGTGCGGATCGCCCCGGCCGAGTCGCTGCCGTTCGCAGACGACGGCTTCGACGCCGTCCTCGCGCAGCTCGTGCTTCCGTTCCTGACCGACGCGCCGCAGGGCGCGGCCGAGATGAGGCGGGTCGCGAAGCCGGGCGGCGTCGTCGTCGCCTGCGTCTGGGACTACGCCGGCGGGATGCGCCTCCTGCGCGCGTTCTGGGACGCGGCCGCGGCGATCGACTCCGAGAGCGCCGCGCGCGACGAGGGCCGCCTGTTGCGCTACGCCAGCCCGGACGAACTCGGAGCGCTCTGGTCGAGCGCGGGCCTGAACGACGTGGCGGTCGCCGCTCTGGACGTCGAGGCGGCGTATGACGACTTCGACGCGTTGTGGACGCCGTTCCTGGCCGGGATCGGCCCGGCCGGCTCGTACGCGGCCTCACGCGACGCGGAAGGGCAGGCGGCATTGCACGAGCAGTTCCGTGCGGAGCTCGGCGACCCCGTGGGTCCGTTCACGCTCACGGCGACGGCCTGGACCGTCCGAGGCACGAAGTGATCGCCGGCGCTCACACGATCGTCTACGCCGACGACGCGGATGCCGCGCGCGCGTTCTTCCGCGACGCGCTTGGCTTCGATGCCGTCGACGCGGGGGACGGCTGGCTGATCTTCGCGCTCCCGCCCGGTGAGCTGGCGTGCCACCCGGGCGACGCCGGCGGTTCCGAGCTCTTCTTCATGTGCCACGACATCGGGGCGACCGTCGAGGAGCTGAGGCGGCGCGGCGTCGAGTTCACCACGCCGGTCTCCGACGAAGGTTGGGGGCTCCTGACCAGGTTCGCGGTGCCGGGTGCCGGCGAAATCGGGCTCTACCAGCCGCGACACCCGAGCCCTCTCACGGCCTTCGGTCCTCCGGCCGCGCGTTGACGGCGCGTTAGCATCGGCCGGCTCGATGCCGGAGACCCCCGAAGAGCTCCACGCGCGCGTCGCCGGCGCGCTGCGGATGCCGCCCGTCGAGGAGTGGGAGACGTTCCCGTTCGACGGCGACATGCGTCCGCGGCCGCTCGCGCCGCCTGCCGAGGTCGACACCCCGAGGCGCGGCGAGGGCGGCGTCGACTGCGACCGCTGTGGCGGCCCCGACAGCGACTTCTTCTGGGCAAACGAGCGCTGGCGCCTGCGCGCGATCGGGCCGACCGGCCTGCCGCTCATCGCCATCCTCGAGCCGCGCGAGCACTACGCGGAGCCCGGTGACCTCCCCGACGAGCTCGCCGCGGAGCTTGGTGTCCTGCAGGCGCGGATCGAGCGCGCGATCCGCGGCCTCGGGGAGATCGGCCGCGTCCACGTCTGCCGCTACGGCGACGGCGGCGAGCACCTGCACTGGTGGTTCATCGCGCGCCCGGCGCGCCTCCCGCAGCTGGTCGGGAGCTTCATCGCAATCTGGGACGACATCCTCCCGCCCGTGCCGGAGGAGATCTGGCGCGCGGACATCGCCCGCGTGGCGGCCGCGCTCGGGTGACCTACGATCCGACACTGCTCCCGGCCGGCCTACCCGTCCCAGAGGACGACGGGGCGGCCGACCACCTCACTGGGCTGGCGATGCCGAGCCTGAGGTTGTCGTCCACCCAGGGCGAGCTCGATCTCGCCGAGCTCGCCGACGGTCTCCTGGTCCTCTACGTGTACCCGCGCACGGGGCGGCCCGGAATCGAGCCGCCGGCGGGGTGGGACGAGACCCCCGGCGCCCGCGGGTGCACGCCACAGTCGTGCGGCTATCGGGACCACGCCCGCGAGCTGCGCGAGCTCGGCGCCCGCGTGGTCGGAATTTCGGCCCAGTCGCTGGACGACCAGCGGGAGGCGGCTGAACGCCTCGGTCTGCCGCATCCCGTGATCGCAGACCCCGAGCTTCGCCTCGCGGAGGCGCTCCGGCTCCCGACGTTCGAGTTCGACGGCCGGCGGCTCTACAAGCGGCTCGCGCTGGTCGCCGAGGCGGGCCGGATCGTCAAGGTCTTGTATCCGGTGTTCCCGCCGGACGAGAACGCGGCCGACGTCGTCGCCTGGCTTCGTGAGCGGGAGCCGTGACCTACTCGATCGTCGCGCGCGACCCGGAGACCGGCGAGCTCGGCGTCGGTGTCCAGTCGCGCGCCTTCCGCGCTGGAAGCGGCGTCGGGTGGGCGCTTCCGGCCGTCGGCGCCGTCGCCAGCCAGGCGTTCTCGGAGCGGAGCTACGGGCCGCTCGGCCTCGAGCTCCTGCAGGCGGGCAAGACGCCGGAGCAGGCGCTTGCGGGTCTCGTGGCGGCCGATCCCGAGTCGGCGGTCCGCCAGGTCGCGATGGTCGACGCCGAGGGCCGCACGGCCGTCCACACGGGCGCGGAGTGCATCCGCGAGGCCGGCCATCGGACTGGGGACGGCTACAGCGTCCAGGCGAACATGATGCGAAGCGCCGACGTCTGGCCCGCGATGGCCGAGGCGTTCGAGGCGGCCACCGGCTCGCTCGCCCGGCGGCTGCTCGCAGCGCTCGAAGCGGCGGAGGCCGCCGGCGGCGACTGGCGGGGGCAACAGGCGGCCGGGCTGCTGGTCGTCGCCGCGGACGCCAAGCCCTGGGACCGCGTCTCGGACGTCCGCGTCGACGACCACGATGAGCCGCTGCGCGAGCTCCGCCGATTGCTCGACCTCGAAGAGGGCTACCGCGCGCTGACGTGCACCGACGAGCGAGCCGCCGCCGCTCGTGCGGGCGGGCTGTCCGAGGTCGACGTGCGCTGGGCCGAGATCATCGACGCCGGCCAGGCTGGCGACCTCGCTCGAGCGCGCGCGCTCTTGGCGCCGCTGCTCATCGAGGAGCCACGGTGGGCCGACTTCGTCCGGGCGCTCGCCGCCCGCGGTTTGCTTCCCGCTGCCGAGGAGCTCCTGCTCTAGGAAACCGAATCGCCGCCGCGGGGCTATTTCCCGGTGCATGCGGCTGACGGCAACCGTCCTGGCGCTCCTGGCTCTCATAGCCGTGCTCGCGCTGCCCGGCTGCGGGGGCGGCGACGAGAGCCCGGCGCCGGGCGGCAAGCAGACGACGACCGACACGGGGGTCTACGGGTACTAGCATTCGGCTCGTGGGCGCCCCTGACCGCCTGTATTTCACCCCGAGCGACGAGGCCAACCGGCTCCTCGCCGCCGAGCCGCTCGCGCTCCTGATCGGGCTGGCACTCGACCAGCAGGTCACGGTGCCGACGGCGTTCCAGGGCCCGCTGAAGCTGAAGCAGCGGCTCGGAACGCTCGAGGCGGGCGAGCTCGCGCGGATCGATCCGGCGCGGCTCGAGGCGGCGTTCAGGGAGAAGCCGGCCATCCATCGCTTCCCCGGCGCCATGGCCACACGCGTGCAGGAGCTCGCGGCAGTCGTCGACGAGACGTACGGCGGCGACGCGGAACGGCTGTGGACCGAGGCTGCCGACGGCCCCGAGCTCCGCCGCCGCATCGAGGCGCTGCCAGGCTTCGGCCAGATGAAGGTCAAGACTCTCGGCAGCATCCTCGCCAAGCGTTACGGCGTCGAGGCCGCACAGGAGCTCGTCCCGGGCCACCCGACGCTCGGCGACGTCGACTCGCCCGAGGCGCTCGAGCGCTACCAGAACGCCAAGCGCGAGCACAAGGCCCGGCTCAGGGCGCAGTCGGCCTGAGCCGATACAGATAGCGACGTGGTCGCTCGCCTCGCCGTCGTCGCAGCCTGCCTCGTCGCCCTCTCCGGCGGCTCCGCACACGCGCTCCGGATCCCCTCCGCGCCGAAGTGCCCTGTCTTCCCGGCGTCGAGCCCGTGGAACCAGCGCATCGACAGGCTCCCGGTCGCGGCCGACTCGGACGCCGTGGTGCGCTCGATCGGAGTCGAAGACCATGTCCACGCGGACTTCGGCTCGGGTCTCTGGGACGGCGGCCCGATCGGGATCCCGGTCACCGTCGTCGGCCGCAAGACGCGGCGCTCTCGGGTCTTGTTCGAGTACGCCTCCGAGTCGGACAGGGACGCGTACCCGATTCCGCGCGGCGTGAAGATCGAGGGCGGCCCGAACGCGAACGGCGACCGGCACGCGATCCTGCTCGACAGAGACCGCTGCAAGCTCTACGAGCTCTTCGCCGTGTATCCCAGGCCGGGCGGCGGCTGGCGCGCCGGCTCGGGTGCGATCTTCGACCTCCGCTCCAACCGGCTCCGGCCGGCCGGCTGGACATCCGCCGACGCGGCCGGCCTGCCGATCTTCCCCGGGCTTGCGCGCTATGACGAGGTCAGGCGGGGCCGCATCGACCACGCGCTGCGGTTCACGGTCTCGCGGACGCGCCGCGCGTACGTCTGGCCGGCACGCCACTTCGCCAGCGACCTCACCGACCCGTCGCTGCCCCCGATGGGCCTCCGGCTCCGCCTGAAGGCCGGCTTCGATACCGGCCCGTTCCCGCGCCAGGCCCGCATCGTGCTCGAGGCGCTGAAGCGCTATGGGATGATCGTGGCCGACAACGGCAGCGACTGGTACGTCAGCGGCGCGCCGGACCCGCGCTGGTCGAACGACCAGCTGCACACGCTGCACAGCGTGACCGGCTCGTCCTTCGAGGTCGTCGACACCCGTAGCCTGCGCCCATGAGCTCGCTTTACCGCCGGCCGCGCGCTAGCGCGCAGCCGCCATCCGCGCGTCGACGACCTCGCGGCCGGCCGCGTCCGCGGCCGAGTGGCCCGTGACGACCGCGAGGAAGTCCTCTCGCTCCAGCGCGTAGACGACCGAGTCGGCGCTCGCGGTGACGGTCGCCGTACGCGGGATGTCCCGCAGCAGGGCGATCTCTCCGAAGTAGTCGCCGGCGCCGGCCGTGACCCGATGCCCGGGCACGTCGATGTCCAGGACGCCGCTGCCGACGACGTAGAAGCGGTCTCCCACCTCGCCGGCCCGGATGATCGTGTCGCCCGCCGCGACCGTGACGGGGATCAAGCTCGCCGCGACCCGCTCCTTCGCCGCGATCGAGAGCGGCGCGAACATCGGTACGCCCTTGATGAGGTCGACCTCGGCGGCGGGCGCCACCGCACGGTCGATCTCGACGAGGCGGCGGTACGTGAGGATTGCGAGCAGTGGCAGGATCGCGCCGACGGTCGCGAACGCCAGGCGCGCGCCGAGCGCCTTCACGAGCAAGGGCGCCGCGATCGACCCAAGCGCGACGGCGCCCATAGCCAGACCCCAGACGACGCCGAGCACACGGGTGAGCACGTCGTCGGGCACGAGCCGCTGGAGCAGCGTGAAGACGGCGACGTCCTCGACGCTGTTCGCGGCACCGACGACCGCGAGCAGAACCACGGCAGCGACGAAGCCCGGCTGCGGAGCCAGCAGAATGAGCGGTGCGCCCCAGAAGATGAGGGCGAGGCCGAACACGAACGCGAGCCTGCGCCCCTCGAGCGCCATCGCCCCCAACCCCCCGAGGAGCCCGCCGACGCCGATCGCCGCAGTGAGGTAGCCGACTTCCGCCCCGCCGCCGTCGAGCACCTGGAAGACGGCGATCACGATCAGCACGTTGAGACAGCCCCGCACGAAGGTCTGGGCGACGACGAGCCCGATCAGCAGCCGCGTGCGCGGCGCGCGGGCAATTGCCCTGAAGCCCGCGACGAGCATGCGCATGGCCTGGTGGCCGTGCGGGGACACGATGTCGACCCGCCCCTCGACGCGCACGCGGGCCAGGAGCCCCGCGCCGACGAGCAGCGTCGCGGCGCCGACGACGAACACGACGCCCACGTCCGCCAGCGCGACGAGCACGCCGGCCACGATCGGGCCGGCGAGCGTGCCGAGGCTCTCGAGCGTCGACGTCGCGGCGTTCGCGGCGATCAGCTCCTCGGGCGTGCGCGCAAGAGACGGGAGCAGGGCCTGGAGGGCCGGCCTGGTCAGCGTGGCCGAGAGGCCGACGACGGCGGCGAGCCCGAACACGAGCGCCTCGGAGCCCGCGAACGCGGCCGCGGCCGAGGCCGCCAGGGCGACGGTTCCGATCAACGCCATCGCCAGAAGGAAGCGCTCGCGGCGGAATCGGTCGCCGAGCGACGCGGCGAACGGCGCGATGAATGCGGCGGGCAGGAGGCGGACGAGACCGGCAACGCCGACGCCGGTGGCGCCGGCCGCGTCGTAGGCATAGACCCCGAGTGCGACGAAGTGCGCCCACTCGGCGGCGATCGCCGCGCCCCAGGCGAGCTCGACCCGACGGACGTCGTCGTTCCGCAGCGCGGCCGTCAGCGGTGCGAGCAAGCGCTCGGGCCCGGTCACAGAACGATTGAACTCCGCTGCCGCTCTCTGCACAAGAGCGGGCTTGCGCACAGGCGAGGAAGCGACGAAGCTTGGCTGACGATGAACCGCTCCATCGTCTTCCTCTCGGACTTCGGCTACCGGAACGAGTGGGTCGGGATCTGCCACGCAGTCATCAACCGGATCGCGCCGGACAGCCCCATCGTCGATCTCTCGCACGGAGTTCCCGCGCTGCACGTCGACGCCGGCGCTCTCCTGCTCGCCGACTCGATTCCGTACCTCAGCGAGAACGCTGTCGTGCTCGCCGTGGTCGACCCCAGCGTCGGCCGCGACCGCGACATCGCGGTCGAGACCGGGGACGGGCGCCTGCTCGTGGGGCCCGACAACGGGCTGCTCGCTCCCGCCTGGCGAGCGTCGGGCGGGGCGGCGCGCGCGGTGTCGGTCACCTCGGACGACGTCATGCTGCAACCGGTCTCGCCGTCGTTCCACGCGCGCGACGTCCTCGCGCCGGCCGCCGCGCACCTGGCCCGCGGGATGGAGCTGGCGGCCCTGGGAGACGCGGTCTCCGTGGAGTCGCTCGCCAACCTGCACCTGCCGGAGCCGCTCGTGGAGCCGCACCGGATCCAGTGCGAGGTGATCGACCTCAACCGCTTCGGGAACGTCCAGCTGAACGTGCGCGAGGCGGATCTGGAAACCGCCGGCCTCGAGGCCGCCGCGGAGATCTCGGTGCAGGCACACGCGGGTGCAGGGCGGGCGAAGCGCGTCGGGACCTACTCGGACCTCCAGGCGGGCGAGTGGGGCCTGATGGTCGATCCGCGCGGCTGGCTGGCGGTCATCCGAGGCAACCCGGCCAACGCGGCCGAGGGCCTCGGCGTCGGCAACGGCGACCTCGTCTGGCTGACGGAGGCGAGCCCCTCAGCGAGCTCGTAGCTCGCGCAACGCGGGCGCGAGCGCCTGGCCGCCGCGCAGGACCGGCTCGTAGAGGTCGCCGTGCCGCTCGATCCGCTCGAGCGCCTCGCGCATGCCGAAGTCGGTCGGCCGCACTTCGGGCGTCAGCTCCTCCCAGCGCAGGGGCGTCGAGACCGGAGCGCCCGGCTTCGGCCGCACGGAGTACACCGACGCGACCGTCTTGCCGTGGCCGTTCTGGCGATGATCGACGAGGACCGAGCCCTGCGGCCGCTTGCGTTTCAGCCACTCCGTCGTCGCGAGCCCCGGGTTCTGCGACTCGACGGCGCGCGAGACGAGCTCGGCGAACTCGTAGGTCTCGTCGAAGCCGTAGCGCCGCGTGATCGGGACGAGCACGTGGATCCCCGCGGCGCCGCTCGTCTTCACGTACGAGCGGAGGCCGAGCTGCTCGAGCGCCTCGCGCACGAGGTGCGCCACCGGTATCGCCTTCTCGAACGCGTCGTCGTCGGGGTCGAGGTCGAAGACGACGTAGTCCGGCCGCTCGGGCTTGTCGACCCGCGAGTACCACGCGTTCATGTCGACGCAGTTCATCTGCACCATCCAGAGCAACGCGTCGCGCGAGTTGACGAGCACGAAGTCGACGAGCCGCGAGCCGCCCTCGCGCGGGTGGGTGACGAACTGCCTCGTCGGGATCCAGTCGGGGAGCCCCTTCGGCGCCTGCTTCTGGAAGTACGCCTCCTGCGTGATCCCGTGCGGGTAGCGCTTCAGCGTGAACGGCCGGGCCTTCAGGTGCGGGATGATCGTGTCGGCGACCGCGTCGTAGTACTGGAAGACGTCGCCCTTGGTGATCCCGTCGTCCGGGAAGAGGACGCGGTCGGCGCTCGAGAGCCTCACCTCCCTCATGGCAGGAGCTCCCGGAGCAGGTCGTGGTCGAGCCGGTGGGCGGTCGCGCCGCCCTTGCCGGTTGTCGTGTCCGCCGCGAGCAGGGCGTTGACGATCGCCTCCTCGGTCGCGTCGATCGCCGCATAGAACACTTGGTCGATCCGCTCGTTGGCGAGCATCGTCACCGAGAGGGTGGAGCCGTTTCCGATCGCGTTCCTCGTCGACCACGCGAGGATCAGGTCGCCGCTCGAGTTCTCGCCGGCGCCGCCGGTGCGGGCGATCCCGAGCGCCGCGCGCTGCGCCACGCGGTCGCACTGATGGGGAAGCAGCGGGGCATCGGTGGCGACGAGGGCGATTATCGAGCCGGCCACCGGATCCGGGCGCGGCGGGAGCGGGACCCGTTCGGGCCCGAGCTCGCGCCCGACGGGGACGCCCCCGATCGACAGGCGCGCCCGGCGTCCGTGGTTGGCCTGGACGAGCACGCCGACCGTGTAGCCGTCGTCCGTGACCCGGGACGCCGTCCCGATTCCGCCCTTGAAGCCGTGCGCGATCATCCCGGTCCCCGAACCGACGGCTCCTTCCTCGACCGGGCCGTCCGCGGCCGACTCGATTGCCGCGTGGACGTGCTCGGCGGTGACGTGCATGCCCGCGATGTCGTTGAGGACGCCGTCGTAGGTCTCGCCGACGACCGGGAGGTGCCACTGCCCGACGCCGGCTGCGTGCTGAGCGGCCACGATCGCATCGCGCACGACGCCGACCGAGAACGTGTTGGTGAGACCGACCGGCGTGGTCAGGAAGCCGGACTCGCGCACCCACTCGAGGCCGGTCAGCTCGCCGTTGCCGTTCAGGCGGTGGCAGCCGGCGAAGACAGGCAGCTCCGCCGGGACGACGACGGTGACGCCGGTGCGCACGTCCTCGCCTTCGACGAGGGTCGTGTGACCGACGCGGGTGCCGACGACGTCGGTGATGGCGTCGTTCGGGCCGGGCTCGAGCTCGCCGATCCGGATCCCGAGGTCGCGTGCGCGCCGCACTACCCGACGGCTGTGAGCTGCGAGACCCGGTTCTCCTTGAGCATCTCGCG
>DATFQE010000117.1:0-9397 GCA_035264445.1 Gaiellaceae bacterium
CCGACTACGGCGCCGACGTGGTCGAGGCCGTCTCCGAGGAGCTGATCCGCCAGTCGGAGCAGCTCGTGCGGAACCGGCTCTCGGAGCTGCCGGACGGCGAGTGGCGCGTGCGCGAGTACATCGACATGCCCGACGCGAGCGTAAAGGTCGAGCTGACGGCGATCACGGAAGGCGACACCCTCACCTACGACTTCACCGGCTCGAGCCCGCAGACGGAGCTCGGCGTCAACTGCTCGTACTGGGCGACGTGGGGCGGCCTCTTCGCCCCGATCTTCCCGCTGCTCGCCTGGGACGTGACCTGGAACGAGGGCGTCACGCGGCCGATCGAGCTGATCGCGCCGGAGGGGACGATCGTGAACTGCGTGCGGCCGGCTCCGATCTCGATCGCGACGGTGGGCACGATTCAGATCGTCAACAACCTCTCTACGCTCGTGCTGTCCAAGATCTTCGGCGCGAGCGAGCGCTATGCCGGCCGCGCGACCGCGGTCTGGCACGGCAGCCACGCCCACGTCGAGACGCACGGGCTGACCGCGGACGGCGAGTTCTTCGTCGCGCCGCTGACGGACACGTTCTGCGGCGCGGCCGGCGCACGCGCGTTCGCGGACGGCGTCGACCTCGGCGGTGAGATCCCCAACATCGTCTCCCGCTGGGCGAATGTGGAGAGCCAGGAGCTGAACACGCCGATCCGCTACCTGTTTCGCCGCGCCGTCCCCGACTCCGGCGGACCCGGCAAGTACCGTGGAGGCGTCTGCCACGAATACGCGTTCGCGCCGCACGGGACGAGCGGCCCGATGGGCCTCGTGCTCTTCGGCAAGGGCACCCGCGCACCGATGAGTCTCGGCCTGTTCGGCGGCTATCCGGGCTGCAACGTCGGCTACACGACCTTTCGCAACGGCAACGTCGACGAGCTTCCCGACCGCCTCGAGGCGCTGCGCGGCGAGGACCGCGTCGATCAGGCCTGGGGGCACGTCGAGCTCGGGGAGAGCGACATCCAGTACGTCCGCTTCATGGGAGGCGGCGGCTACGGCGACCCGCTCGACCGCGACCCGGGGCTCGTGCTCGCCGACGTGCGCGCAGGCCTCGTCACCGTCGGACCGGCGCGGGACGTGTACGGCGTCGTCCTGGCAGGCGATTCCGTGGACGTCGAGGCGACGCGCACGAGGCGCGGGGCGCTGCGCTCGGAGCGCATCGGCCGCGAGCTGACGCCGCCGTCCGAGCGCGCGAACGTCCCGCGCACGGGCATGCGCCTGTCGGAGTACCTCCAGCGAACCGGCGACGGCGCGACGCAATGCACGTGGTGCGGCGCAGAGGTCGCCCCGGCGGGGGAGGACTGGAAGGAGCGCGCCGCTCAGCGCCGGCTGCCCGTGGGGCGTGTCGGCCCCCACCGCGCGGACTCGGGCGAGTTCTTCCTGATCGAGTCCTTCTGTCCGGGCTGCGCCACCCTTCTCGACGCCGAGCTCGCCGCAGGCGCCGATTCGCATCGTCACGACCGCGTCCACCGCTGGCCCGACCGCAGGGCGGACGCGTAGTGGACTACGTGGTCGGAATCGACATCGGCGGCACGTGCACGGACTGCGTCGTCGTCGACGCCGAGGGCAACATCACGCTGGGCAAGGCCTTCTCGACGCCGCCGGACTTCTCCGCCGGGATCCTCGACTCGCTCGAGATCGCCGCGCAGCAGCTCGAGTCCGACGCAGGCGGACTGCTCGCGCAGACGAGGCTTTTCCTGCATTCGTCGACGGTCGCGGAGAACGCGGTGGTCGACGGCACGCTCGCGCGCGCGGGCGTGATCACGACCCGAGGCTTCGAGGACACGCTCTTCACGATGCGGGGCGGCTACGGCCGCTGGTCGGGGCTGACGGAGGACGAGAAGCGCAACCCCGTCGACACCGACAAGCCGCCGCCGATCGTGCCGCGCGGACTGATCGTCGGGATCCAGGAGCGAACGGACTCGAGCGGCGAGGTGAAGGCCGCGCCGACCGACGGCGACATCGAGCAGGCAGTGCAGGCGCTCGTCGCCGAGGACGTCGACGCGATCGGCGTCAGCACGCTGTGGTCCTTCGCGAATCCGGAGACCGAACGCCGGGTCGCCGAGGTCGTGAAGCGGATCGCGCCCGACGCCTTCCTCACCCTCTCGCACGAAATCGCGCCCGTTGTCGGCGAGTACGAGCGCACGTCGACGACGGCGCTCAACGCGCGGCTAGGGCCGGTCGTGCACGGGTACCTCGACAACCTGCGGGCGCAGCTGGCGAAGCACGGCTTCTCCGGCCAGCTGCTCGTGGCGCAGGCCTACGGCGGGCTGCTGCCGGTGGACGAGGCGGCGACACGCCCGGTCGGGATGATCGAGTCGGGCCCGGTCAGCGGTCTCGTCGGCTCGCAGAGCCTCGGCGAGCAGCTCGGGCTGCGGAACATCATCGCGGCGGACATGGGAGGCACCACCTTCAAGGTCGGCACGGTGCGCGAGGGGTTGATCGAGTACCAGCGCGAATCGCTCGTCCTCCGCTACCACTACGCCCTCCCGAAGATGGACGTGGTCTCGCTGGGCCTCGCGGGCGGGAGCATCATCTCCGTCGACGAGCGGACCGGTACGCCGCGCATCGGCCCGAAGAGCGCCGGGTCGTACCCCGGCCCCGTCTGCTACGCACACGGCGGCTCCGAGCCGACAGTCACCGACATCGACGCGATCCTCGGCTACCTCAACCCCCGCTACTTCCTCGGCGGTCGGGCCGAGCTCGACATCGAGAAGGCGCGACGCCTTTTCCAGGAGAAGGTCGCCCAGCCGCTCGGCCTCGAGCTGATCGAGGCCGCGGCGGCGATGTACAAGCTCGCGAACAGCCTCTTCTACGACCTCCTGCACAAGACCACCGTCCAGCGCGGGCTCGATCCTCGCCGCTTCGCGCTCTTCTCGTTCGGCGGCACGGCCGGCATGCACGTCGGCGCGTACGGCGCGGATCTCGGCGTCTCGGCGATCGTGATCCCGTACTCGGCTTCCGTCCACGGAGCGTTCGGCCTCGTCACCTCCGACATCGCCCACGAGGATCAGATCACGCGCCCGCTCCGCGCTCCCTTCGACGTCGGCGCGATCGAGGAAATCTATGCCGAGCTGGAAGCGCGGATCACGCGGCAACTAGAGGCCGAGGGCTTCGAGCCCGGCCAGATGCGACTTCACCGCGCGGTCGACATGCGCTACCGCCGTCAGGTTCACATCCTCACGTCCCCCTTTGTCGGCGAGGACGTCGGCGCTGACTCGCTCGAACAGACGATCGAGCTGTTCGAGCGGCTCTACGAGGAGAAGTATGGGCCCCAGTCCGCCTACCGCGAGGCGGGGATCGAGCTCGTCAGCTTCCGCGTTCGCGGAGTGGGTGCCGTGAGCAAGCAGGAGTTCCACGTCGAGGCGCTCGGCGACGAAGACCCCTCGGGCGCGCTCGTCGAGCACGTCGAGGCCTGGGTGGACAAGGCGGGTGAGCTCCAGGAGGTTCCCGGCTACGACTTCGAACGGCTGCGACCCGGCAACGCCGTTCCGGGTCCCGCGATCGTCTGGACGCCGATCACGACGCTGGTTGTCCCCCCCGGTCAGGCGGCGCGGCTGGACGAGCACCGCAACCTCGTCGTCTCGGTTGGCCGCTGAGGTACGCGGGGTTCCCTTCTTCGGTGCTCAGTGCGAGAATCGCCGTGTGGATCGGGAACTCGGCCGGGCGATCGACGACTTCTGCGTGCAGACGTGAGCTCGGGGGCGGTGGAGTGATGCGCGGCTTCGTTGTCTCCGAGGAGGCTGTGGAGAGCCGCACCGAGGCCGAGGACACCGCCTCCGTGCGGGTGACGATCGACCGCACCTCGGGCTCCGAGCTGCTCGAACAGCGGCTCATTCGCTGTGCACCGGGGCGCTCGCAGCCGCGTCGGCTGGAGGGAGTCCAGCAGGTTCTCTTCGTCGTCTCCGGCCGCGGCACCCTTCTCGTCGACGGCCGCGAGCACGAGCTCGAGCCCGACACCGGCGCGTTCGTCGCGGCGGGCGAGACCTTCGAGTTCGACAACCCGGGGGCGGATCAGCTCGTCGTCCTTGCGGTCAGCGCTCCCCAGAGTGATCACGACGGTCATGACTCGGAACGGCGAACGGTCCGTTACGCGGACCGGCCGACGCTTCCGGCAGGGAGCGATCGGAAGTTCAGGTACCTCGTCGACGAAGAAGTCGGATCCGTGGACGTCACGCAGTTCCTCGGCGTGATCGCGCCCGGGCGCGCGCCCGATCACAGTCACGTGTACGACGAGGTCATCTACGTCATCGAAGGTGAGGGCAAGCTGCATCTCGACGGAACAGAGACGGAGATTGCAGGCGGCTCATGCATCCACTTACCGCCTTTGGTCGAACACTGTCTCGAGAACTCCGGCGAGGGCTCGATGCGAGTCCTCGGGGTGTTCTATCCCTCGGGCGACCCGGCGTCGCGCGCCTACGAGGCCAACTCGTGAGCCCCGGGGAGCGTCTAGGAAAGTGTCAACTCAAGGAAGAGAGGGACGAATGAAGAGGACACTCGTGCTCGCCGTGCTGACGGCCCTGGTTGCTGCTGCAGCCGCCGTGACCGCGTTCGGCGGCAATGCCGGCTCCGACCGGAGCGGCTCGTCGGCTGTACCGGCCGGGAGCGACAGCGCCCTGATCAGGTGCGGAAGGACGAGGACGATCGGCGTGGCGGCCCCGATCACCGGCGCCGCGGCCTCGATCGGATCGCAGCAGCTCAGGTGGGCTCGCTACTACGTCACGCGCTACAACGCGTCCCACCGGACGAAGTTCCGGGTCGTCTCCGGCGACACGCAGCTTCCCGACACCGCGCAGGCGATCCAGGTCGCGGAGCGGTTTGCGTCCAACTCGCGGATTCTCGGGGTCGTGGGCCCGGCCGGGAGCCAGGAAGTCCAGGTTTCGTCCGCGCCGTTCCGCAACGGCGGGCTCGGGTACGTCTCCGGCTCTGCCACCCGCACCAGCCTGACGAACGACGGGTCGCGCCGGGGCTACTTCTTCCGCACCGTCCCGAACGACGACCAGCAGGGGCCGAGGGTGGCCGACTACATCCGGACCGTGCTGAAAGCGAGCCGCGTGGTCGTCATCGATGCGCAGAACAGCTACAGCACGGGCCTCTCGGACACCGTCGAGGCGATCCTCAAGAATCGGGGCCTCAGCGTCCGACGCGAGTCGGTGAGCGAGGAGTCGACCACCGATTTCTCGTCACTCGTCGCCCGTGTCCCGGGCGACACGCAGGTGGTCTACATTCCGTGGCAGCTGGCACCGAAGGCTCAGCTCTTCGGGCAGCAGCTCCGTGCGGCGGGCAAGACGGCGAGGCTGTTCGGCTCCGACGGGCTGTTCGATCCGGACAGCTTCAAGATCCCCGGCTCGCTCGTCTCGTTCTTCCCGATCGACCTGAAGAGCAAGGTGATCGCGGCCTACCGTCGCGGGCCGGGCAAGGGCTCCAGTGAGCTCTTCGGCCTCCCGAGCTATGTCGCGGCCGACGTCGTCGTCCGCGCCGTCGACAAGGCGTGCCGGAACGGCACGGCGACGCGCGGCGAGGTTCGGCGCAATATCGCGGCGACCCTGATTCCCAAGGCGCAGTCGCTCCTCGGCTTCACGGTCAAGTTCGTCAAGCAGGCGCAGGCTCCGCTGGCGCCGGGTGACATGCAGCGCCCGGCCAACTTCGGCATCTACCAGATCAGCGCGAGCGGCGCCTACGTCCGCGTCTCGTAGCGCACTGATCGACAGCGTGCGGCCCATCGTTTCGGTGGGCCGCACGCAGTTCTGAGACCCTGTTCGGCCTCGTGGAGCTACCCCTCGCTTTCGACGCCCAGCTGTTCATCCAGCTGACCGTCAACGGCGTGACCCTGGGCAGCCTCTACGCGCTGATCGCGCTCGGCTACTCGCTCGTGTACGGGATTCTCAAGCTGCTCAACTTCGCGCACGGCGACGTCTACATGGTGGGCGCTTTCATCGGGTACGGCGTCCTCACCGCGCTCGGCGGCCCGCTTTCGCTCGACATCGCGCTCGTGCCGCTGATCGTGCTGATGTTCCTCGCGGCGATGCTCGGCTCGGGCGCGCTCGGCGTCCTGATCGAACGTTTCGCGTATCGGCCGCTGCGCGACGCGCCCCGGCTCGCGCCGCTGATCAGCGCGCTCGGGGTCTCGTTCTTCCTCCAGAACAGCGCCCTGCTCCTGCTCGGAGCGGGGTTTCGGAGCTACGACTCGTTCCTGCTCGGCTCAAACCAGCCTGAGCTCTTCGTTCCGGGGCCGCTCGTCGATCCGGTGTTCGTCATCCACGGAGTGAACGTGCAGACGATCCAGGTGGTGGTGCTCTCGGTGACGGTCGGGCTGATGGTCGCGCTGACGCTGTTCGTGGCTCGCACGCAGCTCGGTAAGGCGATGCGCGCGACCGCTTTCGACCGCGAGGCTGCGGCGATGATGGGCATCGACGTCGACCGCGTGATCGCCTCGACGTTCTTCATCGGCTCGGTGCTCGCCGGCGCCGCCGGTGTGATGTTCGGCCTCCTGTTCAGCCAGGTGTTCCACCTGATGGGGTTCCTGGCCGGGCTGAAGGGCTTCACCGCGGCCGTCGTCGGGGGCATCGGGAGCATCCCCGGCGCCATGCTGGGCGGTCTGCTCGTGGGGCTCGCCGAGTCCTACGCCGCCGGCTACGTCGGCGGCCGCTGGTCGGACCTGTTCGTGTTCGGGATCCTGATCCTCGTCCTGCTCGTGCGACCGAGCGGCCTGCTCGGCGCCCGCGCGATCAACAAGGTGTGATGGACACGGGCGGCACGATTCCCGAGCCTCCGGCGGCGCCAGATGAGCGGGACCGCCCGCGGGTCGGCGTGGACGAGTGGGTCGCCAAGGTCGAGGAGCGCCGGGAGACCCACAGAGGCCTCGCCGGTGTTGCGCACAGGATCCTCCGTTTCGTGCCGCCCCCTGCTCGGCTCGCGCTCTTCGTCGTGGTGGCCGCAACGCTGCCGCTCTGGATGGGGCGCGGCGACCTGTTCGCGTACGGCATCTTCACGCTGCTCTACGTCCTCCTCGGGCTCGGCCTGAACGTCGTCGTCGGCTACGCCGGCCTCCTCGATCTCGGCCACATTGCCTTCTTCGGCTTCGGCGCGTACCTCTATGCGTTGCTCTCATCAGAGCAGTACGGAATCCACTGGCCGGCGACCGCCACGGTTCCGCTCGTCGTGGCAGCCACGGCCCTACTGGGGCTCCTGCTCGGCATCCCGTCGCGCCGGCTGCTGGGCGACTACCTCGCCATCGTCACGCTGTTCTTCGGCCAGGCCTTCGTCTTCTTCGTCAACGCGGCCAATCCGACGGTCGCAGGCAAGGGCCTCACGGGCGGCCCGAACGGGATCGCGGACATCGACCCCCTGAGCTTCTTCGGGTACGAGCTCGCGAGCCGCAAGCAGCAGTTCTACTTCTTGCTCCTGGCAGTCGCGCTCATCCTGACCGGCCTCCATTTTCTGAGCGAGTCGCGGACGGGCCGCGCGTGGCGGGCGCTCCGCGAGGACCCGCTCGCCGCCGAGGCGATGAGCATCCCGGTCAACCGCCTGAAGCTGCTGGCGTTCGCCTTCGGCGCGGCGATCGCCGGGTTCACGGGCTGCATCTTCGCCTCGGTGCTCACCGCGGTCACCGCGGGCAACTTCGGGATTCCGCTTCTGATCACGATCTACGCGATCGTCATCCTCGGAGGCGTGGGAAGCCTGACCGGCGTCGTGATCGGCGCGATCGTGATCAACATGTCGTTCCAGTTCCTGGCGCCGGAGAACCCGCAGGACAATGCGCGCCTCCTCTTCTACTCCCTGATCATCCTGCTGCTCGTCCTGACGATCCGCCCGCTCTGGAAGCTCGCCGCGGTGTTCGGGGGCGTTGTCGCCCTCGGCGTTGTCGTGGAGAGGCTCGTAGACGCGCTCGCCCCGTCGTGGACGGGCGGCGTGGTCGTCGAGGGCGGTCGCCTGGCCGGCGCGGTCGGGCACTGGGTGATCATCCCGACCGGCCACGGCCGCTTCGCCAACGTCGCGTACGTGTCGCTCGTCGCGGCGGTCCTGCTCCTCACGCGGCTGCGCGGCAACGCCCGCATCGTGGCGCTCGTTCCGACGATCTACCTCGCCGCCGTCGTCTGGGAGACGAGCTTCGTCGAGCAGCCCGCGGTGGCCCGCTGGATCCTGTTCGGCGCCCTCCTCGTCAGTCTCATGACGGTACGCCCGCAAGGGCTGCTCGGGACCCCGCGGGTGGAGATCGTCTGATGCCGCCTCTGCTCCAGCTGAAGGAGGTTCGCAAGTCGTTCGGCGGCCTGCGCGTCATCGACGGTCTCAACTTGCACGTCGACGAGGGCGAGATCGTGAGCCTCATCGGGCCCAACGGCGCCGGCAAGACAACCGTCTTCAACCTCGTCACCGGCATCTACGCCCCCGACGACGGCGAGATCGCCTTTGCCGGGCAAAGTACCGCCGGGCTGCCGCCGCACAAGATTACGCGGCTCGGGATCGCTCGCACGTTCCAGACGCTGCGGCTCTTCCTCAACATGACCGTCAAGGAGAACGTGATGGCTGCGGCCTACGGCCACACGAAGGCGACCGTCGTGGAGTCGATGCTCCGGCTGCCACGCGCGCGTCGCGAGGAGCGGGAGATCGCGCGCATGGCCGAGGAGAAGCTCGGGTTCTTCGGGCAGCGGCTGGTCGGCTACCGGTGGGACCAGCCTGCCTACAGCCTCTCGTACGCGAACCGGCGGCGGCTCGAGATCGCGCGTGCAATGGGCTCGAACCCCCGCCTCCTGCTGTTGGACGAGCCGGCCGCGGGCATGAACCCGGCGGAGACACACGAGATGACCGAGCTGATCGGCCGGCTGCGCACCGACGGCGGCTACACGATTCTCGTCATCGAGCACGACATGCACGTCGTCGAAGGCATCTCCGACCGCGTCGTGGCGCTCGACCACGGCGTCAAGATCGCGGAGGGCTCGTTCGAGCAGGTGGCGACGAACGAGCTCGTGGTCGAGGCATACCTGGGCCTGAAGGCGGCGGAGGCCGGCTGATGCTGCTCCGGGTCTCCGACGTCGACACCTACTACGGCGAGATCCACATCCTGCAGCGGCTCTCGCTGGAGGTGGGTGAGGGAGAGCTCGTCTGCCTCCTGGGCGGGAACGCGTCGGGAAAGTCGACGACGCTGAAGACGATCCTGGGCCTCGTCCGCCCGCGCCGGGGAACGGTCGAGCTCGACGGCGAGGACGTGACCGGGCGCCCCACGAGCTACCGGATCGGGCGTGGGATGGCGATCGTGCCGGAGAACAGACGGCTGTTCGCGCCGATGACCGTGCTCGAGAACCTGGAGATGGGCGCGTACCTGCGCAAGGAGGGCTACCGGGACGCCCTCGAGCGCGTGTTCACGCTGT
>DATFQE010000118.1:0-5584 GCA_035264445.1 Gaiellaceae bacterium
GCGAACCTGAGTCTGCTGGTCACGAGCCGCGAGCCGCTCCGCATCGTCGGCGAGCGCGAGCTCCCGCTCGCGCCGCTGGCGGAGGCGGCGGCGGTCGAGCTGTTCCGGCAACGGGCGCAGGCGGTGCAGCCCGGGTTCAGCTGTGACGACGGCCGCATCGCCGAGATCTGCCGCCGCCTCGACAGCCTGCCGTTGGCGATCGAGCTCGCGGCGGCGCGGGTGAAGGTGCTCTCGCCGGACCAGCTGCTGCTCCGTCTGGACCGGCGGCTGCCGCTCCTGACCGCCGGCCGCCGCGATCTCCCCGAACGGCAGCAGACCCTGCGCGCGACGATCGAGTGGAGCCACGACCTCCTCGACGCCGCGGAACAGCGCCTCTTCGCCCGGCTGGGCGTCTTCAGCGGCGGCTGGACGCTGGACGCGGCCGAGCAGGTCTGCGACGCCGACCTGGACGTGCTTGCCTCGCTGCTCGACAAGAGCCTCGTCCGCCGAGAGGGGGAGCGCTTCTCGATGCTCGAGACGATCCGCGAGTACGCCGTCGAGCGGTTGGACGACTCGGCCGAGGCCCACGAGCTCAGGCGGCGGCACGCGGAGTACTTCACCGAGCTGGCCGAGCAGAGCCGCAGCGACTATCTCGGCCCGGCGCAGGCAGCGCGTCGGAGGCGCTTCCGCGAGGACTGGGACAACGTCCGCGCCGTCTTCCGCTGGGCTCTCGAGAGCGGCGAGACCGAGGCCGGCCTCCGGCTCGGCGGCGCGCTCGCCACCGTTTGGCTCGACCGAAACGTGGCCGTAGAAGGCCAGAGCTGGTTCGAAGCGCTCCTCGAACGCTCCGACGGGGTCGACGAAGACGTCCGTGCGAGGGCTCTCGGGACGGCGAGCCTGGTGGCCGGCGTCCGCGGCGACTACTCGCGGACGCTGGGGTGGACCGAGGAGGCCCTCGCGCACTACCGCGCTGTCGGCGCCGAGGAGGGAATTGCCTGGAGCCTGACGGAGCTGGCCACCGGCGCGCTGATTGACGGGCGCCCCGAGGACGCCGCCCCGCTGCTCGAGGAAGCCGAGGCGCTTCATCGCAAGCTCGGCAACGAGGGCGGCTTGAGGCGCGTGCTGCACGTCCAGGGCCAGCAGGCGGTCGACGTCGGCGACCTCGAGCGCGGCCGCCGGCTCATGCGCGAGTCAGCCGAGCTCTCGCACCGCCAGGGCGACATCTTCAGCGCGGCGAGCTCGCTCCACTCGCTCGGCGACATCGAGCTCGAGGCGGGGGCGGTGGACGCCGCCGAGAACGCGTACGAGGAGGGGCTACGCGTCGCCTGGGACGCGGGCCTGGACCGGCTCATCTGCTACGGCCTCGCCGGGCTGGCGGCGGTCGCGGCCGAGCGCGGCGACAAAGAGCGCGCAGCGCGTCTTTGGGGCTTCGTCGAGGCAGACGAGGAGCGGCTCCAGTTCACGCTGCGCCGGCGCGAGCTGTACGAGCGGCGCCTGTCGCGGCTCGCGGGCACAGCGGCGTACGACGAGGGCCGCAACCTCGACGTGAGCGAGGTCGTCGAGATCGTTCGGGCGTCGCAGCGAAGCTAGAGTCAGCGTCGTGGCCGGTATCTCGGCGGAGCAGATCGCCGAGCTCGTCCCGTGCTCGCTGGAGCAGGTGCGGCGGCTGGAGGAGCTGGGCATCCTCGGGCCGCACCGAGAGGACGGGCTGTTCAAGCCTGCCGCTGTGCACGTCGTCCGGCTGATGGACGCGTTCGAGGAGGCCGGCGTCTCGCTCGAGGACATCGGGCGCGGGGTGGCGGAGGGCGAGCTGTCGTTCCCGCTCGGCCTCTTCCTGCCGGACCCCGCTGCGATGTCGGGCACCTACGAGACGCTCGGCGCCGAGCTCGACCGCTCGCCCGAGCTCCTCCGCCGGCTGAGCCGCGAGCTCGGGCTCCCGCCGCTCCCGGATGACCGGATCCGCGACGAGGACGCGGAGCTGCTGACGCTCGTCGTATCGAAGCTCGACCTCGCCGACGACGAGGACCTCTCACGCTTCGCCCGTCTCTACGGCGGAGCGATGCAACGGCTCGTCCCCTCGGGGCTGCAGTGGTTCGACCGCACGGTGCGCCAGCGGGTCGCGACGTGGGGCCTCCCCGACGCCGAGCGCGACACGGTCGTCTACCAGCGGGGAGGCCAGTTCGCGGACGTCGTGGCGACAGTCGTGCCCTGGCTCCAGCGCCGCCACCGCGAGCACGCGGTCCTCGACTACCTCGTCAGCGTCACGGAGGCCTCCATGGAGGAGCGGGGCATGACGCCGGCTCAGCCGAAGCGGCCGCCCGCGATCGCATTTCTCGACCTCACCGGCTACACGGCGCTCGCGGAGGAGCACGGTGACGAGGCGGCCGCGGAGCTCGCCGTTGGGCTCGCCGGCATCGTCGACGAGGCCGCGCGCGAGTATGGAGGCCGGCCGGTCAAGTGGCTCGGCGACGGCGTCATGTTCCATTTCGCCGACCCGGCGCGGGCGGTGGTCGGCGGCCTCGAGCTGATCGAGCAGACCGAAAGCGCCGTCTCGGTGCCCGCGCGGATCGGCATCAACGCGGGCGCCGTCGTCGCCCACGAGGGCGACTACTTCGGCCGGACGGTCAACGTCGCCGCGCGGATCGCGGACTACGCGCGGCCGCACGAGGTCCTCGTCAGCGAGGAGGCGAGGCAGAGTGCGGACGCGACCGACGTTCGCTTCGAGCTGATCGGCGACGTGCCCCTCAAGGGCGTGTCGCGCTCGGTTCGGCTGCACAGGGTGACCCGCGCGGCGTAAGAATTGGCGCGCCGCACAATGCGCCGCCGTCGCCAAACCGCTCTCACGCCACCGCCGCGCGACGGCGTCGAGCCGTACCTCGCGCTCGATTCCGCGCTGAAGCACCGCTTGCGGGCTGCGGTGGCGGCCGACGGGCCGCTCGCCGAGCACGAGGTACGCCGGCTCGCCGAGGACGGCCGGGCCTGCTCGCTGGTACTCGGCGCGGCTCTTACGCGGGGGGAGGAGCAGCTGCGCGACCTCGACGCCGATCCCGCGAGCCCGATCGTCGAGATCGCGGCGACGTTTCGCGACGTCAGCGCGCTGCGCCGCGACCTCGGGGAGCTCGAATCGCTCCTGGCCGACCTGCAGGAGCGGGCGCGTGCCACCCGCGCGGCGTGGTTGACCGCCTCCGCGCGTTCGACGTCACGCTAGGGCCGTGCCCGGAGTCGAGATCTTCGGGCGCGAGGAGGAGCTCGAACAGCTCGGCAGCATCGTCGCGGACGCGGTCGCCGGCGAGGGCAGGCTCGTCTTTCTGACGAGCCCGACCGGCGGCGGCAAGTCGACCCTGATCACCGCGTTGCGCGAGCGCGTCGACGCCGACGAGCTCGGCGACGTCGAGGCGCTTCGGTTCGTCTGCGCGCCGTCGACGCCGTACGGCCCGTTCCTCGAGCTGCTGTCCGACCTCGCCGGCCGGGATCGCAAGCGGATCGTCGCGGCCCGCGCGAAGTCGATCCTCACCGCGACGGCGCCGCTCGTGCTGAAGGCAATCCCGGCCTTCGGCGAGCTCGCCGCAGCCGGCTTCACCGAGCTGATGAAGAGCGCGGAGAGCGGCGCGACGATGGACGCCGTCTCCACGCAGATCGTCGAGGCGCTCGAGCGGATCGCCGACGAGGAGTCGCCCCTGCTCGTCATGCTCGACGAGGCGCACCTGATCGACGAGGGGTCGGGCGAGGTCGTCCGGCGCTTCGTCGCGGAGGGCGTGCCCGATCACCTCATGCTGGTCCTGTCCTTCGACCCGCAGCGCGTCCCTGACGGCCATCCGCTGCGCCAGCTGCGCAGCGACGCGATGCTCGGGCGCTTCGGGGTGGACATCAAGCTCGCACCGCTGGACGCGTCGGACGTCGCGGAGATGATGCGCGGCCGCTGGGGAGACCAGCCGCACCCGCTCCTGGCGGCGTGGGTGGTGGATCGCTGCGGCGGCAACGCCGCCTTCGTCGTCGCCTTCCTGCGGGCGCTCGAGGATGCGCAGGTCGTGCGCCGTGTCGACGGCGGCGTCGAGCTCGACGGGGTGCTCGATCGAACGCCCGACGGGTGGGTGATCGGCGGCGCGCTAGCCGGTGCCGTCGTCCCTGCGAGCCTGAAGCAGCTCGCCGCGTTGCAGGCGGCGGTGCTCGGGCCCGACGAGCGAAGCCTGCTCCAGGAGGCGTCGATCCAGGGTGAGCAGTTCGCGGGCCGCATCCTCGTCGAGATGCTGCGTGCCGACGAGGCCGAGCTTCGGAAGCGGTTGACGCCCCTGACCGAGCGGCGCCTGATCGCGTACGACGACGACGTCTGGTGGAACGACCGCTCGGTCGTGTGGCGGTTCGACCCCCGTGTGCTGCAGAGCGCGTTCTACGAGGCTGCGACCGAGAGCGAGTACGACCGCAAGCAGCTGCACCGGCGGGTCGCGGACATCCTCCAGCAGATCGTCGCCGACGACCCGCGGCCGCCGGGCCGGATCCTCCTCCAACTGGCGCGACACCGCCAGGAGGCCGGGCAGGCGGTGGAGGCGGCGGGGTGGCTGCTGAAGGCGGCACAGGCGGCGGCCGCGGCCGGGTCCTGGCGGGGCACGTACCAGCTCTGCCGTGACGCGCTCGCTCTCCTCGATGTCGCGGACGACGACCGAACGCGGGCGGAGGCGACGGGCTTGCTCTTGCTCGCGGCCGGGTGGTTCTGGGACCAGGCGGCGGCGGGCGACGTCGTCACGCTCCACGCTCTGGCGGAGTCGGGCGAGCAGGCCGCACGCCGGCTCGGCGAGCCCGGCCCGCTCGCGCGGTTCCTGTACGGGCGAGGCCTGCTCGCTTACGTCGCAGAGGGCTACGCTGATTCGATCCGCCTCCTCCGCGAGGCGGAAGCGCTCGCCGCGGAGGATTTCGACGTGGTCGGACGGGTGTTGCTGATGACGCGCCTCGGGCACGCGCTCGACAGCGGCGAGGGGCTCGGCGCGGGTCTCGCCGTGCTCCAGGACGCCCAGGAGCTGCTCGACGGCATGGGCGCCGACGGCGGGCTCGACGCGCGGGAGGTCGCCCGTGCACGCGGCCTGCTGAGCCGCGACATCGGCGTGGCGCTCTACGACCTCGGCGACTACGCGGCCGCGGCCCCGCAGCTTCGGAACGCCGTCCCGGCGCTCGCCGGCGGCGGCGCCGAGGATCAGGCGTGGGCGCTGTGCTTCCGCGCGCAGCTCGAGGCGGCGTTCGGCGAGGACGACGAAGCGCGGGCGAGCGTCGACGCGGCGCTGGCGGTCCTGCATCCGAACCCCCAGACGACGAGGGCGTTCCTGCTCGGAATGCGTGCACGTCTCGCGCTCGAGGCGGGCCACACCGACCAGGCCGCAACGGACGTGGAGGCGGCGCTGGCCGAGGCGTTCGCCGCCCCGGACGTCACCACCACGGCTCTGGTTCGGATCCTCTACGCCGAGGTCGCCGTCGGGCTCGGTCGCTTCGACGACGCCGTCGTTCAGCTCGACCACGCGGCGAGGGAGTCCTACGGTGCCGCGCGGGTCGTCGTCGGCGTCCACGCCACCCGGGCGCGGCTGGAGCTGGCCCGGGGCGAGCCCGCGGCAGCCGCCGA
>DATFQE010000119.1:0-4129 GCA_035264445.1 Gaiellaceae bacterium
ACCCGCGGATGGATGATCTCCTCGAAGCTCTGCTCGGGGAACTGCGCCTCGAGCGCCTGCACGAGGCGCTTCGCGGTCGCCCCGGTCGCGTCCGAGATCACGTGCAGCTCGACGACGCCGCTCACGCGGCCCAGCGTACCGCTACTCGGCCGCGGGAGGCCTGGTGCCGAGCGTCACGGTGACGGTGCGCTCGTCGCCGCCGCGCCGGACCTTCAGCACGAGCTTGTCGCCGGGCTTGTGCGCGTCGACCGCGCGCTGGATGTCGCTCGCCGACTCGATCTTCTCGCCGTCGGCCTCGAGCACGACATCGTCTGTCTGCATTCCTGCCTTCTGGCCGGGCTCGCCGGCGAGCACGGCCGAGAGGCTGACCCCGTTGTCGGTCTCCTGCAACCGGACGCCGAGGTAGGCGTGCTCGACCTCGCTGCCGGACTTGAGCGTGCCGACGACGTTGCGAACCGTGTCGCTCGGGACGGCGTAGCCGATGCCGATGTTGCCGCCGTTCTCGCTCTGGATCTGGGAGACGACGCCGATCACGTTGCCCGAGGCGTCGAGCAGCGGGCCGCCCGAGTTGCCCGGATTCACCGGCGCGTCGGTCTGGATCACGTCGTTGATCGTGAAGTGGTTCGGCGCCGTGATGTCCCGGTCGACCGCGCTCACGATCCCCGCGGTGAGCGAGCGCTCCAACCCGAAGGGGTTCCCGATCGCGTAGACGGGGTCGCCGACCTCGACGTCGGCCGACGAGCCGAGCTTGACCGGCGTGACGTCGTGGCCCGTCAGGTCGACCTGGACGAGGGCGATGTCGGTAGAGGGGTCGGTCCCGATCACACGGCCCTGCTCCTCGCTCTCGTCCGCGAAACGGATCGAGACCGTCTGCGAGTCGCCGACGACGTGGTTGTTGGTCACGAGGTGGCCCTCCTCGTCGATGACGAACCCGGTTCCCGTCGCGTTGCCGGCCTGGATCTCCACCACGGCCGACTGGGAGTTCTTGTAGATGTCGCCTGCGGAGAGGCCCGCGCTGGTCGGGCGCGTCGAGTTGGTCACGACGGTGGTCGTGGCCGCGGCCGGCGCGGTGTCGTCGTCCAAGAGCACAACCGTGCCGGCTGCGACGAGGCCGCCCAGGACCGCAGCGAAGAGCAGCGCGATCAGCTGGGTGGCAATGCTTTTGCGAACCTGAATCTCTGGCATGCCGAGCAGTCAACCTTGCCTGTGTGAGAGCCGCCTAAACGGCCCGCTAAGCCGAGATTAAGGCGCGTGACGCGGCTGTAAGCGTGGCGCCCACGTCGCCGCGATCGCCCTTGCGTTTTGAAGGAGGGGGCTCGTGGGGGAACCATGGGGTTCCCCCGCGGTTATCGAGGTATTTCCGAGAAGTCGCCGAGCGCGCCGACGGCGTTGCGGAGCTCGGACAGCAGCCGCAGGCGGTTGGTGCGGATGGCCGCGTCCTCCGCCATCACGAGCACCTCGTCGAAGAAGCGCTCGACCACCGGGGCGAGCGTGGCGGCGGCGTCGAAGGCCGACTCGAAGTCGCCCTCCTCGACCTCGCGCGCGATCCGCGCCTCCTCGGACTCCACGGCCTGCGCCAGCTGCACCTCCGCGTCCTCGGTCAGCAGCGACGGGTTGACGCTGCCGTCGCCCTGGGAGCCGGCGATCCGGCTCGCGCGCGTGAACACGGTGTGGACTGGCTCCAGGCGGTCGTCGCCGAGGGCGGCCAGGAAGCGGGCGAGCGCGGCGACGGCGCCGAGATCGCGGACGCCGGACTTGCGCGCGGCGCGGACGAACTCGACGGGAACGTCGAGCAGGGCTTCCAGGCGCTCCTCGACGAAGTCGCGCAGCTCCGGATCCGGCAAGGTCGTCGTGCGGTCGATCGCGAGGGCGCCCTCGGTCGCGAGCCGAAGCAGCCCGATCGCGGCGCGCCGGAGCCCGTACGGGTCGCGCGACCCGGTCGGCTTGTGGCCCAGACCGAACGCGACGCGAAGATTGTCGATCTTCTCGGCGGCCGCAAGGATCTTGCCCGCGTCGGTCTCGGGCAGGGCGCCGCCGGCGGCGTCGGGCAGGTACTGCTCCTCGATCGCCTTCGCGACCGCCTCGGGGTAGCCCGCGAGCCGCGCGTATTCCGCGCCGATGTACCCCTCCAGGTCGGGAAACTCACGCACGAGCTCCGCCGCCTGGTCCGCCTTCGCGAGCCGCGCCGCCTCCCGCGGCGCCTCGCCGCCGCCGAGCTCGTCCACGAGCTTGAGCAGCCGCTCGGTCTTGTCGGCGAACGAGCCCGCCTCGGCGAAGAACGTGATCGAAGGGAGGTCGCGGACGAGCTCGTCGATGCCGCGCGCGACGTCCCGCTCGAACGTGAACGTCGCGTCCTCGAGACGGCCCGTCAACACTCGCTCGTTCCCCTCGCGCACGGTCTCGGGGTCGCCGCCGTTGGCGACGAACGCGAAGCGGTTCCCGCCGAGCGGGAAGTAGCGCTGGTGCGACTGCATGGCCGTGACGACCACGCGCTCCGGAAGGCCGAGGTAGCGCTCGGCGAAGGTGCCCTCCTGGACGCGCGGCCACTCGACGAGGTGGATGACCTCGGCCAGCTTTCCCAGCGGGTCGACCCAATCGCCGAGACCGTCGAGCCCCGCAGAGATCGCGCGCTCGCGCTCGGCCGCGTTGGGCTCGACGTTCGCCTCGCGCAGCACGCGCTCGTACTCGTCCGCGCTTCCGACCTCGATCTGGCCGGCCGTGAAGCGGTGCCCGAACGTCGTCGTACCGAAGCCCTCGACCGCGGCGTCGTCGAGCAGGGCCAGCAGCCACCGGACGGGCCGCGGATAGCGGAGGCCGCCGGCGTTCCAGCGCATCGTCTTCGGGAAAGCGAGCGCGCGCAGGATCGCGTCCAGGCGCTCGGGCAGGACGTCCGCAAGCGGCTTGCCCGGGACGGTGACGCCGAGGAACCCGTCACGCTCCTCCAGCGCGTCCGCCGACACGCCGTGGCGCTTCGCGAACCCGGCCGCGGCCTTCTCGCGGAGAGCGAGCGGCGGGCCTTTCGCCCATTCATCGGGCGTCCGCTCGGCGAGATCCTCCACGCGCACGGCCAGACGCCTCGGGCCCGCGAAGACGCGCGCGGGCACGACGCCGAGCTGAGCCTTCACGAGCTCGGGAAGCTGGCGGGCACCGGCGGCCACGGCCGACGCGGGCAGCTCCTCGGAACCGATCTCAAACAGCAGGGTGGGCATCGAGGCTTTCGACGTAGCTGCGGGCCACGTTCCGCGCGAGCGTGCGCACGCGCCCGATGTAGGCGGCGCGCTCCGTTACCGAGATGGCGCCGCGGGCTTCGAGCAGGTTGAAGGTGTGCGAGCACTTGAGCACCTGGTCATAGGCCGGGAGCGGCAGGCCGCGCTCCAGCAGCCGCCCGCATTCCGCCTCGTAGTCGTCGAAATGGCGCATGAGCACGTCCACCGACGCGGCCTCGAAGTTGTAGGCCGAGAACTGGCGCTCGCTCTCGCGGTAGACGTCGCCCCACGTGACCCCGGGCGCCCACTCCAGCTCGAGCGCGCTGTCCTTCCCCTGGAGGAACATCGCGAGCCGCTCGGTGCCGTAGGTGATTTCGGCGGGGACCACCTCGACGTCCATCCCGCCGAGCTGCTGGAAGTACGTGAACTGGGTGATCTCCATCCCGTCGAGCCACACCTCCCACCCGAGCCCCCACGCGCCGAGCGTCGGCTGCTCCCAGTCGTCTTCGACGAGCCGCGGGTCGTGGCGGGTGAGGTCGATCCCGAGCGCCTCGAGCGAGCTCCAGTACTGGTCGAGGACGTCGTCGGGGCTCGGCTTGAGGATGACCTGCAGCTGGTAGTAGTGCTGGAAGCGGAAGGGGTTCTCGCCGTAGCGGCCGTCGCTCGGGCGGATCACGGGCTCGACGTAGGCGGTCCGCCACTCCTGGGGCCCGAGACAGCGGAGAAAGGTGGCCGGATTCATCGTTCCCGCCGCGAGCTCGGTGTGGTACGGCTGCATGACGACGCACCCGCGCTCCGCCCAGTACGCCTGGAGCGAGGCCAGCATGTCTTGGTAGGTTGGCGCCGCCACGGGGTCCGAGCATCGTAGAGGAGGTTCTGATTCGTCCCTGGTCGGTCGACCTGCGCGGAAGGCTCGAGGAAGC
>DATFQE010000120.1:0-16713 GCA_035264445.1 Gaiellaceae bacterium
GCGTTCGCTCGCGATGTGCGAGACGGCGTTCTTGGTGATCGCGACGAACGGGACCTCGTACGGCACCTCGAGCACGGGGAACCCGAGGCGATCGGCCTCCTCGGCGAGCGCCGGCGGGACCTCGGCGAAGTTGAAGCCCACGCCGAAGCCGAGGCCGGCCAGGCGGTGCTCCGCGAGCCGCCGGACGTACTCGCGCTGACGCGTGGCCAGCTCGCCCACGCCGAGCCCGGTCGTCAGGAGGACCTCGCCGCCCTCGAGCCACTGCGTCGGGTCGTCGAGCTCCGAAACGTGGAGCCAGCTGACCTCTCGGCTCAGGCCTTCGGCGCCGGCGGCAACCCGAAGGTCGAGGCCGGGCAGGGTGGCAATGTCTCGAACGGTCAGCACGGGAGCGCGCTACCGCAGCGCGCCGATCACCTCGTCCGCAGCGCGTTCGCCGGTCTCGACGGCGCCGTTGAGATAGCCCTGGAAGTCGATCGAGGTGTGCTCGCCGCAGAAATGGCACGCGCCCTCGACCTCGCGTTCGACGCCGGCGAAGCCGGTGTACTGGCCCACCTTCCAGTACGAGTACGAGCCGCGCGTCCACGGGTAGGCGGTCCAGAAGTCGAGCGTCGCCCGGCCGTTCCACTGCGCCGAGATCCCCGGCAGCACGGGCTCGATCTGCGCGAGGAACTGCTTGGCGCGCGAGCCGGCTGTGCCGGAGCCGAAGCTCGCGCCGATCCTGCCGCCCGTGTAGTCGACGAGGATCCCCGACCGGCCGGCCTGCGCACGAGTCACGTCCCAGGTGTTCTGGTAGCCGGTGTCAGCGTACGTCTCGCCGTTCGAGCCCAAGCTCTCCCAATGCCTCGTTCGGAACTGGACGTGCAGCTTCGAGTTCGTGCCCATCCCCATCTCCGCGATCGCCGTCCGCTTGAGCGCCTTGAACCCCGCCTGCGCGTAGTCGACGGAGGCGCGGAGGACCGCGAACGGAAGCGCGAGTACGACGCGGTCCGCGACAACCGTTTTCGTCGACCCCCCGCTCCGGAACGTCAACGAGTAGGCACCGTCGCTGCGGACCCGGACCGCCGTCAGCTCCGAGCCGAGCGTTATCTGGCCGCCGAGCGCTGCGGCCAGCCGCGCGGGGATCTGATCGTTACCGCCGCGCACGTGGTACTTCTCGTTGGACGGGCCGAAGATCCGCAGCTGTCCCTGGCCGGAGTAGCCGAGCAGGTACAGAAGGTTCAACGAGCTCTGGTCGGACGACTCGGCGCCATACTCGATGTTGTAGGCGACATCGAGCAGCTGCCCGAGTTTCGAGCTGATGCCGCCGGGCACGGACTCCTCGATCCAGTCCACGACCGACATGTGGTCGAGCTCGAAGCCGCGCTGGGTGTAACCGGTGTACAGCGTCGGGTAGCTGGCGGCCGAAACGTCGCTATGGATCTTCTGCCAGGCCGCCTTGAGGTCGTCGGTCGCCTGCGAGAACGGGTACGGCTCCCCGTCGAAGTAGTAGGTCGGCTCGGTGCCGTTCCGCTCGCCCTGGAGCAGGTTGTCGAGTTTGAGCCCGAGCTCCTGAGCGAGCTGACGGACAGCGGTATGCCCTTGGTCGATCAACTCGCCCCCGTGCTCGGCGATCTGCCCATCCGCGAACGCGTCTCGAATCGTCCAGCAGCGGCCGCCGACCCGGTCAGCGGCGTCGTAAACCTGCGCGACGTAACCGGCCTGCTTGAGCCGGTAGGCGCAGGTCAGACCGGCGAGGCCGGCGCCGACGACGACGATCCGCGGCGCGGTGGCGGCGCTCGCCGGCGGCGCAAAGCGCCCTGCCGCAGCGAGCGTCAGCCCAGCGAAGCCGGCATTGCGAAGGAGACGCCGTCTCGTAAGCCTCTGTTCGTGGTCCGGCGCCGCGGCCGCCGCAACCCGCTGCAGTTCGCGTGCCAGGGGGGTGCGCGTCATGGTGTCTCCTCTCGTCGGCGTCTCGGGGGCGCGCCGTCTGGACGGCTGGGCCAAAACTACGGCGCTGGCGACGGCGTTTCAAGGCCCCGTCCGGCCAACCCGGCCGCAGGCTCTTGGCCCGTTTGTCCAAGGAAGGATCGACCGGCTGGACGGGACGGCCCTTGTCGCGCAGGGCGGCGAGCGGTTTAGCTAGCAACGCGTGGCCACGACGCAGCGCACGGAGACCGACCGCATCCTCGCCGCGCGCGACCGCTACGTCGCACGCGGGATCGCCACGCCGAAACTCGTCGTCGCGCGCGCGAACGGCGCGACTATCGAAGACGTCGACGGGCGCCTGTACGTCGACTTCGCGGGCGGGCTCGGCTGCCAGAACACCGGCCACGGACTGCCGGCCGCGGTCGAGGCGATGCAGGAGCAGATCGACCGTTACTTGCACCAGTGCTTCATGGTCGGGACGTACGAGCCGTACGTGGAGCTCTGCCGGCGGCTCGCGGAGCTGTCGCCGTGCCGGGGCGACGAGCAGCGCAGCCTGCTTCTGAACTCGGGCGCCGAGGCCGTCGAGAACGCGGTCAAGATCGCACGGGCGGCGACCGGGCGGCCCGCCGTGATCGCGTTCGACAACGCGTTCCACGGGCGGACGCTGATGACGATGACGCTCACCAGCAACGTCGCCTACCGGAAGGGGTTCGGCCCGTTCGCTCCCGAGGTCTACCGGGCGCCGGCACCGTACGCCTACCGCGGCATCACCACCGACCACGCCGTCGCCCGGCTCGAGCTGCTGTTCAAGCAGGAGGTCGACCCCGGGTCGGTCGCGTGCGTGATCCTCGAGCCGGTGCAGGGCGAGGGCGGCTTCATCCCGATGCCCGCCGACTTCCTCGTCAGGCTGCGGCACGTGTGCGATCGGCACGGGATCGTCTACGTCGACGACGAGGTGCAGAGCGGAATCGGCCGGACCGGTCCGGTCTGGGCGATCGAGCATGCGGGCGTCGAGCCGGACCTGCTGCTCTCCGGAAAGAGCCTCGGCGGCGGCCTCCCGCTCGCCGGCGTGACGGGCAACGCGGAGCTGATGGATGCGGTCGAGCCGGGCGGGCTGGGTGGGACGTTCGGCGGCAATCCCGTGGCCTGCGCGGCAGGGATCGCCGTGCTCGACGAGGTGGCGACCCAGGCGTTCCGCGCCCGGGCGGACGAGATCGGCGATCGCCTCCGCGAGCGTCTGGACGCGATCGCCGCTCGGATTCCGCAGGTCGGCGAGGTGCGCGGGCTGGGCCCGATGCTCGCGCTGGAGCTCGTCCGCGACCCCGCAACCAGGGAGCCCGCTCCGGAGCTCGCGCTCGCCGCGACGACCGGCGCGCGCGAGCGCGGCCTGATCCTGCTCTCGTGCGGCCTGTACGGGAACGTCGTCCGCATCCTCGTCCCGCTCGTCGCTTCCGACGACGAGCTCGACCGTGGCCTCGACATCCTCGAGGAATCGCTTGTCCACGCCTGCGCCGGAAGCTGAAACCAGCACCAGCGCCGACGTCGAGGTCGTCTCGGCCTACAAGGCCTACGGCGACGTCCAGGCCGTGGACGGCGTCGACCTGCTCGTCCGCGCCGGCGAGTTCTTCACGCTTCTCGGGCCGAGCGGCTCCGGTAAGACGACGACGCTGCGCCTGATCGCCGGCTTCGAGCAACCCGACAGCGGGCGGGTCGTGCTCGGCGGTGCCGACGTCACCCGCGTGCCGCCCTATGCGCGCGACGTCAACACCGTCTTCCAGGACTACGCGCTCTTTCCCCATATGACCGTGGCGGCGAACGTGGAGTACGGGCTGCGCGTGAAGAAGGTGCCGCGGGCCGAGCGCAAACGGCGCGTCGCCGAGGCCCTCGAGATGGTTCGGCTCCCCACGCAGGGGTTGCGGCGCCCAGCGCAGCTCTCGGGCGGCCAGCGCCAGCGCGTCGCGCTCGCGCGCGCGATCGTCAACCGGCCGAAGCTCCTTCTGCTCGACGAGCCGCTCGGCGCGCTCGACCTCAAGCTGCGCCAGCAGATGCAGCTCGAGCTGAAGCGGATCCAGGAGGAGGTCGGGATCACGTTCATCTACGTGACGCACGACCAGGAGGAGGCGCTGACCATGAGCGACCGCCTCGCCGTCTTCAACGAGGGCCGGATCGAGCAGGTCGGCCCGCCCGCGGCGGTGTACGAGCACCCCGAGAGCGAGTTCGTGGCCGGCTTCGTCGGCGTCTCGAACGTCCTGGAGCGGACGCTGAACGGCAGGCCCAGCCGGTTCACCGTCCGGCCCGAGAAGATCCACATGCTGGCCGAGGGAGCAACGCCCACGGCGGGCGCGAGCTTCGAGGACGGGCGGATCCACGACGTCGTCTACGTCGGCATGGTGACCCGCTACATGGTCGACCTCGACGCCGGCGGCCGGCTGATGGTCGTCCGGCAGAACCTCGAGACCTCATCGACCGAGGTGCTGGAAGCCCGTGGCCGCCGGGTGCGCCTGGAATGGCGGCCGGAGCACATCTACGCAATCGACGAATCGGGGGGAGACACGGAGGAGATGCATGCTTGAGAAACACCGGCGATGGATGAACCCCGCCGCCTTTGCGCTGCTGCTGGTCGCGCTGGCGTTCGCAGCCGCGAGATGCGGCGGGGACGACGACGGGGACGGCGGCGACGAGGCAACGCAGATCGAGGGGCTCGGCTCGACGCTCGACGAGATCAAGGAGAAGGCCCGCCAGGAGGGCCGGGTCAATCTCGTCGTCTGGGCGGGCTACGCCGACAAGTCGTGGGCGGACCAGTTCGCGGCCGACACCGGCTGCCAGGTGAACACGAAGGACGGCGCGAGCTCGGACGACATGATCGACCTGATCTCGACGGGTGAGTACGACGGCGTCTCGGCGTCGGGCAATGCGACGGTGCGCCTGATGGAGCGTGGCGACGTCGCTCCGGTCGACACCGACCTGATCCCGAACTACGCCGATGTGCAGGAGGGAATCAAGAATCAGTCGTACAACAGCAAGGACGGCCAGCCCTACGGCGTCCCGCACGGACGCGGGCCGAACCTCCTGGTGTTCCGCACAGACGTCGTCCCCCCGGCGACGAACAGCTGGGACGTCATCTGGGACAAGGCCGACCCGTACAAGGGGAAGCTGTCGATCTACGACGACTCGATCTTCATCGCCGACGCCGCGGTCTACCTGAAGGCAACGCAGCCCGACCTGAACATCACGAACCCGTACGAGCTCGACGACAAGCAGTTCAACGCCGCCGTCGACCTGCTCGAGCAGCAGGCGCCGAAGGTCGGCGAGTACTGGCCCGGCGACGTGGCGAAGCAGGTGCAGTCGTTCACGAACAAGGACAGCGTGGTCGGGACGACCTGGCCCTACCAGGTGAACCTGCTCCAGAGCGCGAAGCCGCCGGTGCCGGTCAAGGCGGTCAAGCCGAAGGAAGGCACGACCGGGTGGTCGGACACCTGGATGATCTACTCCAAGGCGAAGCACCCGAACTGCATGTACCTGTGGATGGACTACATCATCTCGCCGTCCGCACAGGCGAAGGTGGCCGAGTTCTTCGGCGAGGCGCCGGTGAACCTCGGGGCGTGTGACCTCACCAAGGAGAAGTCGCACTGCGACAACTTCCACGCGGCCGACGAGTCGTGGTGGAAGGACGTCTACTACTGGACGACGCCGACGAAGGACTGCGGCGACGACCGCGGCGAGGTTTGCAAGACCCAGGAGGACTGGAAGGCCGCCTGGACCGAGATCCGCGGGTAAGGCGCTAGCTGGCCTCGACCGCGTATCCCGCTGAGCCGTCGTCCCGCCCGCGAGGGGTGGGGCGACGGCTCTCCGGCTTCCTCTTCCGCCACCCGCGCGTCCGGCTCGGCGCGCTGCTCGCCGCGCCGCTCGGCTGGCTCGTGGTCGTCTACCTCGGGTCGCTGTTCGTCCTGCTGCTCGCGGCCTTCTGGCAGACGGACGAGTTCACGTCCGAGATCGTCCACACCTTCACGCTCGACAACTTCCGGACGCTCTTCGAGCGCGACGTGTACCGCGAGGTCGCCTGGCGGACGATCTCGATGGCGGCGCTGGTCACGCTGGCCGACGCCGTGCTCGCCTTCCCGATCGCGTTCTACATGGCCCGCGTCGCCTCGCCGCGCGTCCGCAGCTTGCTCGTCGTCGCCGTCGTGATGCCGCTGTGGGCGAGCTACCTCGTCAAGGCCTACGCCTGGCGGACGATGCTCGCGACCGGCGGCGTCCTCGACTGGCTGCTCGGGCCGCTCGGGCTCAGCGGGCCCGGCTACTCGATGGTCGGGCTCTGGCTCGTATTTACCTACCTCTGGCTGCCGTTCATGATCCTGCCGCTCTACGTCGGGCTCGAGCGGATCCCGGAGTCCGTGTTCGAGGCGTCCGCCGACCTCGGCGCGCGCTCGTTCCGGACGTTCTGGCGGATCGTGCTTCCGCTCGCCCTGCCGGCCCTCGTGGCGGGGTCGATCTTCACGTTCTCGCTGACGCTCGGCGACTACATCGCGCCCGGCCTGATCACGAGCGAGCAGTTCATCGGCACGGTGATCTACTCGATCCGCGGCCAGGCGCTGCCGCTCGCCGCCGCCTACACGTTCGTCCCGATCGCCGTCATGGTCGTCTACCTCCTGCTCGCGCGCCGGCTCGGTGCGTTCGAGTCGCTCTGATGGCCGAGTCCCGCGCCGCCCGCCTGCTGCTCGGCCTCGGCGCCCTGGCGACGCTCGCGTTCATCTACGGCCCGCTGATCGTGATCGGCCTGTACGCCTTCAACGCCAACGTCACCCAGGGGTGGCCGATCGATGACTTCAGCACGAAGTGGTTCCGCGTCGCCTGGGAGGACGAGGCCGTTCGGCAGGCGCTTTGGGCCTCGGTCCAGGCGGCGCTCGGCGCGACGGCGGTCGCGTTGGTGCTCGGCACGTTGGCCTCGCTCGCCGTCGCCCGGTACCAGTTCTTCGGCCGCGAGACGATCTCGTTCGTGGTCATCCTCCCGATCGCGCTGCCCGGGATCATCACGGGACTTGCGCTGCAGGCGACGTTCCAGGACGTCGGCATCTCGTTCGGACTGCTGACGATCATCATCGGGCACGCGACCTTCTGCATCGTCGTCGCGTACAACAACGTCGTCGCCCGCCTGCGCCGGACGGCGGGCTCGATCGAGGAGGCCTCCGCCGACCTCGGCGCCGACACCTGGCAGACGTTTCGCTACATCACGTTCCCGCAGCTGCGCTCGGCGCTCCTGGCCGGCTCGCTGCTCGCGTTCGCGCTCTCGTTCGACGAGGTGATCGTCACGATCTTCACCTCCGGAGCGCAGCAGACGCTCCCGATCTGGATCTTCGCCAACCTCGCGCGGCCGGCGGAGCTGCCGACGGTGAACGTGGTGGCGCTGTTCCTGATCGTCGTCTCGATCGTCCCCGTCTACCTCGCGACGCGGCTGAGCCGTGAGGCCACCGGCGTTCCGGGCGGCCGTCGCTAAGAGCCGTGTCGGGGGTCAGACCCTGGACGTGGCCGGAGGAGCGGTGTGGCCCTCGGAAGCGGAGGGCGTCCGGCGGCTCTGGCTTCCCGAGCCGCGTCTGCGCAGGCCGTGTCTGGGGTCAGACCCCGGACATGGCCGAAAGGGGCGACTCAAAGTTGGACACGGTGGCCAGGAATCGCGGCGCCGATCGGCCACCCGTTCCGTCTTGTCCGCCCAAGTGGCTGACGGTACTCTCGCCGCACCGAACGAACCCGGAGGTTTCCCCATGAGCGTTGCGGTTGCGCGCTATCAGAACTTTGTCGGCGGCCAGTGGGTCGACGCGGTCGAAGGCGACACGACCGAGATCATCAATCCCGCGTCCGGCGAGGCGATCGGTGAGGTTCCTCAGGGCTCCCAGGGCGACGTCGACCGCGCGGTCGAGGCCGCCAAGAAGGCGTGGCCCGAGTGGCGCGAGGCAACGCCGGGTGAGCGCGCGGAGGTCCTGCTCAAGCTCGCCGACGTGATCGACGAGCACACCGAGGAGCTCGCGCAGATCGAGTCGCAGAACGTCGGCAAGCCGCTCTCGTACGCACGCGATGAGATGCCGGTCTGCAGCGACAACATCCGCTTCTTCGCCGGCGCGTCGCGCATTCTCGAGGGGCGCGCGAGCGGCGAGTACATGAAGGGCTACACGTCGATGATCAGGCGCGAGCCGATCGGCGTCGTCGGCCAGATCGCACCGTGGAACTACCCGCTGATGATGGCCGTCTGGAAGTTTGCGCCCGCGCTGGCCGCGGGGAACGTCTCCGTCCTCAAGCCGTCCGAGCAGACCCCGCTGTCAACGCTCCGCTTCGCGCAGCTCGCGGCCGATGTGATCCCACCGGGCGTGCTGAACGTCATCACCGGTGACGGCGAGCCGGTCGGCGCAGGGATCGTCCGCCATCCGGACGTCCGTCTCGTCTCGCTCACGGGGGACGTCGCCACGGGCAAGGAGATCGCGCGAACCGCAGCGGAGACGCTCAAGCGCGTCCACCTCGAGCTCGGCGGCAAAGCACCGGTGGTCGTCTTCGACGACGCAGATCCCGCCCAGGTCGCCGAGGCGATCAAGATCGGCGGCTACTGGAACTCGGGCCAGGACTGCACGGCCGCCTCGCGCGTCGTCGCCGGCCCGAAGATCTACGACCGGCTGCTCGAGGAGCTCGTCCCGGCGGTGGAGAGCCTCAACGTCGGCGACCCCGCCGAGGGCGACGAGATCGAGATGGGCCCGGTGATCTCCCAGGCACAGCAGGACCGCGTGCTCGGCTTCCTCGATCGCGCCAAGGGCGCGAACGTGCTGACGGGCGGCGGCACGAACGGTGACCGCGGCTTCTTCGTCAGGCCGACCGTCGTGACCGGGGTCGAGCAGACCGACGAGATCGTCCAGCGTGAGGTGTTCGGCCCGGTCGTCACCGTGCAGCGGTTCGCCGACGACGACCAGGCGATCGCGTGGGCGAACGACGTGCCGTACGGGCTCGCCGCCTCTGTCTTCACGCGCGACATCTCCCGCGCGCTGAACGCGGCGCGGAAGCTCGAGTTCGGGACGGTCTGGATCAACGACCACATCCCGCTCGTGTCGGAGATGCCTCATGGGGGCTACAAGCAGTCGGGCTACGGCAAGGACCTCTCGATGTACTCGCTGGAGGACTACACCCAGATCAAGCACGTCATGGCAAAGCTCGATTGAGCGTCGCCGAGGAGAAGTCCGAGCACGAGCATGCCGCCGCGGCGGCGCCGGCGGATGTCCGGCTGGAGCGGGTCACGAAGCGGTTCGACGAGGTGGTCGCCGTCGACGACCTCAGCGTCCACATCCCACAGGGCTCCTTCTTCGCGCTGCTCGGACCGTCCGGATGCGGCAAGACGACCACGCTGCGGATGATCGGCGGCTTCGAGGAGCCCGACGCAGGGACGATCTACCTCGGCGACCGGACCGTGACCGGGCTGCCGCCCTACAAGCGGGACGTCAACACCGTCTTCCAGAGCTACGCGCTCTTCCCCCACCTGACCATCTTCGAGAACGTCGCGTTCGGGCTGCGCCGCAGGGGCCTGAAGGGCCCGCAGCTCGAAGGACGCGTACGCGAGATCCTGAGCCTCGTCGATCTCGCGGGCGTGGAGAGGCGCAAGCCGCGCCAGCTCTCGGGCGGCCAGCAGCAGCGCGTCGCCCTCGCGCGCGCGCTCGTGAACAGGCCGCAGGTGCTGCTGCTGGACGAGCCGCTCGGCGCCCTCGACCTGAAGCTCCGCAAGCAGATGCAGCTCGAGCTCAAGGCGCTCCAGCACGACATGGGCATCACGTTCGTCCACGTCACGCACGACCAGGATGAGGCGATGACGATGGCCGATCAGATCGCGGTCATGAACCAGGGCCGAATCGAGCAGCTCGGGTCGCCGGCCGAGCTCTACGAGCGGCCGCGCACCGCCTTCGTCGCGCGCTTCCTCGGCGCCTCGAACCTGCTCCCCGGGACCGTGGTCGGGTCAGGCGTCGTCCGCCTCGACGGCGGCGGCGAAGTCAGGATCGCCGCCGATTCGCTCCCCGAGAGCGGCACGCGGGTCGCCGTCGGCATCCGCCCCGAGAAGCTCGCCTTCGGCGCGCGCGACGGCCGCAACCGCCTCGCCGGGACGGTCATCGAGAGCGCCTACGTGGGCGTCGCGACCCAGTACATCGTGGACACGCCGTCGGGGCGGCTGACGGTGTACGTACAGAACGCCGAGCCCGGGACGATCGCCGTGACGGTCGGGCTCCCCGTCGAGCTGAGCTTCGACCCCGACGCCGCATTCGCCGTCGACTACTCCGAGGAGGAGGACGCTCAATGACAAACCAGCTGACCCGCCTGGAGCTTCTGCGCCGGGCAGCGCTCGGCGGGACGGTGCTCACCGTGCCGGGAATCCTCGCCGCGTGCGGTGGAGACGGCGACGAGGAGACGGGCGGCACGACGTCGACGGCGAAGCAGCAGCTCGCCGACACCCTCCGCTTCTCCAACTGGACGCTCTACATCGACCGCGACGAGAAGACGAAGAAGAGCCCGACGCTCGACCAGTTCAAGCAGAAGACGGGGACGACGGTGAAGTACGTCGAGGACATCAACGACAACGCGACGTACTTCGGGAAGATCCAGCGGCCGCTGTCGCAGGGCCAGTCGATCGACCGCGACATCATCGTCCTGACCGACAACTCGCGCTTCCCGGGCGTTCTGATCAAGCGCGGCTGGGCGGAGAAGCTGGACAAGAGCGCGATCCCGAACATCGCCAACCTCCAGGACTCGCTTGCGCACCCCAGCTTCGACCCGAACCGTGACTACAGCCTGCCGTGGCAGTCCGGGATGACCGGGATCGCCTCCAACCTCAAATTGACGAAGAAGCCCGTCACGACGATCGACCAGCTGCTCGAGGACCCGAAGCTGAAGGGCAAGGTGACGCTGCTCACCGAGATGGCGGACGCGATGAGCCTCGTGATGCTCGCCAACGGCGACGATCCGACCAAGGTCGACGACGCCTCCTTCGACCGCGCGTACAAGCGAATCGAGAAGGCGGTCAAGAACGACCAGATCCGGCAGTTCACGGGCAATGACTACACAGGCCCGCTCTCGAAGGGCGACCTCCACGCCGCGATGTCGTGGTCGGGCGACGTCGTCCAGCTCACCGCCGACAACCCGAACCTCGAGTGGCACCTCGCCGACTCGGGCGGAGACATCTGGACGGACAACATGCTGATCCCGACCGGGGGCGACGTGTACACCGCCTCGACCTTCATGAACTTCGTCTACGACCCGAAGATCGCGGCGCAGATCGCGGCGTACGTGAACTACGTGTCGCCGGTGAAGGGGGCGAAGGCGGAGCTCGCCAAGATCGACCCGAAGCTCGCCGACAACCCGCTGATCTTCCCCGACGAGGAGACGCTCTCGAAGGTGAAGATCTTCGATGCCGAAGCCCTGAACAACGAGGATTACGTGGAGAAGTGGCAGACCCTGATCGGGTCGTGAGGCCTTGACGTTCCTCCACCGGCACCGCTGGCTGACGCCGTACCTGCTGCTCGCGCCCGGGCTGGCGTGGCTGGCCGTCTTCTTCCTCGCCCCGCTCGCGTTCCTCGGCTACCAGTCGCTCCAGAGCGGGAGCTTCGACTTCGGCTTCCAGTTCACCTGGGAGTTCTCGAACTACTGGGACGCGATCAAGACCTATGACCAGCACCTGATCCGGTCGCTCGTCTACGCCGGGATCGCGACAGCGCTCGCACTGGTGATCAGCTACCCGCTGGTGTACTGGATCGCATTCCGCGGCGGCCGCTGGAAGAACCTCTTCCTGCTCGCGATCATCGCGCCGTTTTTCGTCACCTACCTGATCCGGACGCTCGCGTGGCAGAGCATCCTGGCCGACCAGGGGTTCGTGGTGCGGACGCTTCGCGACCTCCACATCCTCGGTGAGGACGGGCGGCTCCTCGCGACGTCGACGGCCGTCGTGGCGGGCATCACCTACAACTTCCTGCCCTTCATGGCGCTGCCGCTGTACGTCTCGCTCGAGCAGATCGACCACCGGCTGATCGAGGCGGCGCAGGATCTCTACGCCAGCAAGGCGAAGGCGTTCCTGCGCGTGACCCTCCCACTCTCGCTCCCCGGCGTCTTCGCAGGCACGCTGCTCACGTTCATCCCGGCCGCGGGCGACTTCATCAACGCGCAGCTCCTGGGCACGCCGAAGCAGCACATGATCGGCAACGTGATCCAGTCGAAGTTCCTCGAGCTAATCGACTACCCGGCCGCGGCCGCGCTCTCCTTCGTGCTGATGGCGGCGATCCTCGCGGGCGTCTTCGTGTATACGCGCGCTCTCGGGACCGAGAGGCTGACCGGATGACCGTCGCAGCCGAGACCGTTCAGATCAGGCCGCGCCGGAGCGTGCTCGCGTTCGTCCGCAAGCACGTCCTGACGGCGTACGCCCTCCTCGCGTTCGCGTACCTGCTCTTGCCGATCGCGGTCGTGGTCGCGTTCTCCTTCAACGACCCCGCCGGCCGGTTCAACTACACGTGGCAGGGCTTCACGCTGAAGAACTGGACGAACTGGAACGGCGTCCCCGGCCTGACCGGCGCCATGTCGCTCTCGCTCCAGATCGCGGCGATCGCCGCTGTCGTGGCAACCGTCCTCGGGACGCTGATCGCGCTCGCGCTCGTGCGCTATGGCTTCCGCGGCCGCGGCGCGACGAACCTGCTCGTGTTCCTGCCGATGTCGACGCCCGAGATCGTGCTCGGCGCATCGCTTCTGGCGCTGTTCCTGACGATGAACGTCGCGACCGGATTCGCCACGATCTCGATTGCACACATCATGTTCTGCGTCAGCTACGTCGTCGTGACCGTCAAGGCGCGGCTCGTGGGCTTCGATCGGCACCTCGAGGAGGCGGCCCTCGATCTGGGCGCCAACGAGTGGACGACGTTCCGCAAGGTGACGCTGCCGCTGATCGCGCCCGCGATCCTGGCCGGCGCGCTGCTCTCGTTCGCGCTCTCCGTCGACGACTTCGTCATCACCTATTTCAACTCCGGCGCGGAGGTCACGTTCCCACTGTTCGTGTGGGGTGCAGCCCGCGTCGGCGCCCCGCCGCAGGTGAACGTGATCGCGACCGCGATCTTCGTGGTCGCCCTCGGCGCGATGCTCGCGAACATCCTGATCCGAAACCGCCGCACGAAGGGAGTCGCATGACCACACCCGAGACCGCCGCGCCCGCCCGCGACTGGGAACGCATGGCCCGCGACCACCTCTGGCTCCACTTCACGCGGATGGGCGAGTACAAGGACTCGGGCCCGCCCATCATCGTCCGCGGCGACGGCTGCTACCTGGAGGACGCGGAGGGCCGACGCTACCTGGACGCGCTCGCGGGCCTGTTTGCCGTCCAGATCGGATACTCGTACGGCGACGAGATCGGCGAGGCGGCGGCCGCGCAGCTGCGCGAGCTGCCCTTCTACACGAACTGGTCGTACGCACATCCGCGCGCCCTCGAACTCGCGGCCAAGGTCGCCTCGCTCGCTCCCGGCGACCTGAACCGGGTCTTCTTCGTGTCCGGCGGTTCCGAGGCGGTCGAGTCGGCGTGGAAGCTCGCCCGCCAGCACCACGCGGCGCGCGGCGAGCGGCGCTGGAAGGTGATCGCGCGCAACGTCGCGTACCACGGCACGACGATGGGCGCGCTGTCGATCAACGGCATCCCGGCGCTGCGGGCGCCGTTCGAGCCGCTCGTTCCCGGCGTGCACCACGCGCGCAACACGAACCGCTACCACCGGCCTCCGGACGAGACCGAGGAGGCGTTCACCGCCTTCCTGCTCGACGACCTCGAGCACACGATCGACGCCGCCGGGCCCGACACGGTCGCGATGCTGATCATGGAGCCCGTCCAGAACGCAGGCGGCGCCTTCACCCCGCCCGCCGGCTACTTCGAAGGCGTGCGCGCGATCTGCGACGGGCACGGGATCCTGCTCTGCGCGGACGAAGTGATCACCGGTTTCGGCCGCCTGGGCGCCTGGTTCGGCTCCGAGCGCTACGACATCCGGCCCGACATCATCACGTGCGCGAAGGGCCTGTCCTCGGCGTACGCGTCGATCGGTGCCGTCATCGCCCGGGACGCCGTCATGGAGCCGTTCCTGACGGGCTCTGCCAGCTTCGCGCACGGGATCACCTTCGGCGGCCACCCGGTGCAGTGCGCCATCGCGCTCAAGAACCTGGAGATCATGCGCCGCGAGCGGATCGTCCAGCATGTGCGCTCACACGAGGACCAGTTCCGGGCGACGCTCGCGCAACTGCTCGACCTGCCGATCGCCGGCGACCTGCGCGGGGCCGGCTTCTTCTACGCGCTCGAGCTCGTCAAGGACAAGGAGACGCGCGAGACGTTCTCCGACGAGGAGTCCGAGACGCTGCTGCGCGGGTTCCTCTCCCCGCGGCTCTTCGAGCGCGGCCTCATCTGCCGGGCGGACGATCGCGGCGACCCCGTCGTCCAGATCTCCCCGCCGCTGATCGCCGGCCCCGCCGAGTTCGACGAGATCGCGACGATCCTGGGCGACGTCCTGCGCGAGGCGTGGGACGAACTGACGCGGACGGGCGCCCAGGGCCGGCCGAGCAGCGACCTCACGCGCGCGGGCGTAAGCGGTCGCTCGGCCGGCGAGCCCGAGGCGCCTACCGGCCCCGCTTGACCCCGACCGCGGCGGTCTGGGCGGCGGTCGGGCTCTTCGCCTGGTCGCTGGTCGCGACCGCGGTCGGAACGAAGGCGGCACCGCCGCCGAGCGTCGTCGTCGTGCTCGTCCTCGGAATCGGGCTCGCCGCCGCGCGGAACCGCCGTATGCGCACCACCGGTCGCCTGCTCCTGGTGCTGCTCGCGGTCGTCTTCGCCACGGCCTCGCTCGTCGCCGGGCTGGGCTGGCTCACCGCCGTCGGCGTGGCGCTCAGCGCGGCGACCGGGCTCCTGGCAATCTTCGAGTTGCTCTAGCTGCGTCCGCCCGTACGACGGCGCTAGGCCTCCGCCTGCAGCCGCGGCGCGAGCGCGAAGCAGGCCGTAAACGCCGTCAGCGAGATCGGCCGTACGATCAGCCAGCACGCGAGGACGGTCAGCTGGAGCACGACGGCGAGGGGAACGAGGCCCGTCCGCGTCGCGCCGAGCGCGCGGAAGTCGGCGGCGAGCCGAGCGGCGGCGGTTCCGCTCGCGACGCCGATGACGTAGCAACAGCGATAGACGATTCGCGCGAAGACCATCCGGTGTCGGTCTTGCCTCAGCGAGAACGACGAAACCCGATCGGTGCTATTCCGCGACCACCGTCGCGAACGCCCACTCGTGGCCCTGTGGATCATCGCAGGTGTAGCGCCGGTGACCGAAGGCGTGTCGACGAGCTCCTCGCCCGGTCGACCTCGCTGAAGCCGAAGGCGCGGGTGAGGAACTCCGCGGCTGCCTCGACGTCCTCGTAGAGCAGGTAGGGGGTGACCGTCTGCGGCACGGTCCGTATTCGACCACGAGCGACAGCTGACGCGCGGCATAGCCTGTCGGCGTGGACGCGTTCGACCGGCTCGCCTCTGTCATCCCGGGCTACGAGCACCGCGAGGATCAGCTCGCGCTGGCCCGCGCGGTGGAGAGCGCGCTCGAGAACGAGGAGCACCTGCTCGCCCAGGCCGGAACCGGGACCGGCAAGAGCCTTGCCTATCTCGTACCAGCACTCCGGTCGGGCCGCCGCGTGGTGGTGGCGACCGCGACGAAGGCGCTGCAGGAGCAGCTGCTCACGAAGGACGTCCCACTCGCTGAGGCAGCCGTCGGACGGAAGGCCCGGGTCGCCGTCGTCAAGGGCCGCCAGAACTACCTCTGCCGTCGGCGCGTCGAGACCGCCGAGCTCAACGGGCCCGGCCTGCTCGGCGACGAGGAGGCCTATGAGAGCCTCCTGCCCTGGATCCGGACGACGAAGACGGGTGACCGCGCCGAGCTCAGCGAGGAACCGCCGCCGGCCCTGTGGTCGGAGCTCGCGGTCGGCTCGGACCGCTGCCTCGGCCGCCGCTGTCCCAGCGTGACGACGTGCTTCGCGGAGAACGCCCGCAGCCGCGCTGGCCAGGCCGACCTCGTGATCGCGAACCACGCGCTGTACTTCGCCGACCTCGCCCTGCGGGAGAACGGCGACGGGGCCCGCGTCCTCCCTGACCACGACGCAGTCGTCTTCGACGAGGCGCACAAGCTCGAGGAGACGGCCGCGAGCTGGCTGGGCGCGCGGGTCACAGTCGCCGCGATGCGGCGTCTGATCGCCGACGCGGTCCAGGCTGCCGGCGAAGCGGGCGTTCACCTGCCGACGCGCGCCGAGGCGCGTCTGGAATCGGCGGTCGAAGACTTGCTGCGTGAGGTGGCACCGCGGGCCGGACGACTGCGCATCCGAACACTGCCGCGTAAGAGCGCGCTGGTTCTCATCGACGAGCTTGAGCGCGTCGCGCAGGCGGTTTGGGGCCGGAGCGACGAGCTCGACGCCGTCGCCGCGCGCGCCCGCAAGCTGGCGAACGACGTCGCCGTCTGTCTCGAGCCGCCCACTCCCAACCTCGTCGTCTGGGCCGAGCCGGGTCTCCTCGCCTACGCGCCGATCGACGTCTCGGAGCGGCTCGCCGAGTCGCTGTGGTCGAAAGGCCCGACGGCGATCCTCGTCTCCGCGACGCTCGAGCACGGGTTCGTAGAGGGCCGCCTCGGCCTCGAGCATGCCGACCGCTTCGACGCCGAGTCGCCCTACGACTTCCGGACGCAGGCGCTGCTCTACGTTCCGCGCCGGATCCCCGAGCCGCGCGACGAAGCGGTCGCTGCGCAGGTCGAGCAGCTCTGCC
>DATFQE010000121.1:0-5489 GCA_035264445.1 Gaiellaceae bacterium
TCGGCCCGTCGGGCACGAACTCGGCCGGCAACCCCAGCCGCAGAAACCAGCTGACCATCGCGAGCTGCGGCGGCTTCTCCATGCCGTAGTGCATCGCGTCGATCACGGCGATGTCGGCCTCCTCGGCGAGCTCCCTGAACACGCGCACCTTCTCCTGGACCCAGTCGATCCGGCAGTTCGTCGCGGCGTTCCCCGTGACGTACGTCTCGCACCCCCGCTCGATCGACGCCTGGAGGATCTCGGCGTCCGCTCCCCCGCCCGCGGCGACGGCAACACGCCCCGCTTGCGATCGCGGGCGCGAGATCACGTGCACCTTGATCTCCGGGCCCAGGAAGACGCGAAAGGCCTCCGCGAGCCCCTCGAGCGAGAGGCCGCTGTCGCCGATGATCGCGGCGCCGCCCGGAATCCCGTCCGCGATCGGGTAGTACTCCTCGAGCGCCTCGAGGCCGACCCCGGCCGCGCACAGGCGCGACGGCGAGACCTCCGGGTGCATGTCGAGCGGCGCATGGGCGTGGAAGAAGCCGCAGCTTCGCTGCTTCAGCGACTGGAAGCTCTCACGCGAGAGCGGCAGGAACCCGGGCTCGTCCGCGAAGTCGAGCGGATGCTCCGAGAAGAGGAGCGTGCCCGGCTCCAACCCCGCCACGATCCTGTCGCTCGGGAAGACACACGTTGCGACACGCTCGACCTCGCCCTCGCCGCGGACCATCAGCCCGTTCCACTTCCCCTCGTACCCGGGCTCGACGTACTGACGCCAGTACGGCTCGCCGTAGACGGCCTCGAAGGCCGGCGACCAGTCGTCGTTCTCGACCTCGGCGACCCGGAAGTAGCCGTCGAGCTCGCCGACGACCTCGTCGAGCTTCACTGCAGCGCCTTCAGGGCCTGACTGAGCGACTGCTTGGTCGTCAGGACGCCTTCGAACAGGTCGCCGTCGGCGTTCACCCGGTCGAGAACGACGTCCATCGTGAAGGCGGCCGGATCGAGTGACTCGTCGACCTCCTCCCAGCGCAACGGCGTGGAGACCGGCGCGCCGGGCTTCGGCCGCACCGAGTAAACGGAGGCGATCGTCTTCCCTTCGCCGTTCTGGTTGGCGTCGATCAGGACGCCCTTCCGCTTGGCCTTCGCCCACTCCGTCGTCGCGAGGCGCGGGTGCGCCCTTGCGATCGCCCCGGCGACGATCTCGGAGAAGCGACGCGTGTCGGCGAACGTCGAGCGCCGGTCGATCGGGACGAGCACGTGGATGCCCTCCGAGCCGCTCGTCTTCGCGAACGAGACGAGGCCGAGCGCGTCGAGCGCCTGCTTGACGAGCAGCGCGACCTCGATCGTCTCGGGGAAGCCGACGTCCGGGGACGGATCGAGGTCGAAGAGCACGAAGTCGGGACGCTCGGGCTTGTCGATTCGCGAGTACCACGTGTTGCAGTCGATGCAGCCCATGTTGACCATCCAGAGCAGCGAGAGATCGTCGTTGACCACCGGCGCCTGGATCCGCCGCCGCTGTCGCGGCGTGTCGCGCGTCGTCACCTCGACCTCGACGCGCTTGATCCAGTCGGGCATGTGCGTCGGCGCGTCTTTCTGGAAGAAGAACTTGCCCTTCCACCCGTCGGGGTAGCGCTTCATCGTGAACGGCCTGTCTTTCAGGTGCGGCACGAGCGCCGGCGCGATGTCCCGGTAGTAGCGGACCAGGTCGCCCTTGGTGATCCCCTCCTCGGGCCAGAAGAGCTTGTCCCGGTTGGTCACGCGAAGGACGCGGTTGCCCCTACGGAGCTCGTCCGGGAGCGGCTCCTCGCGGTGCACCTGCTCCGGTTCCTTGTCTTCGCGAAGACCCTGGTAGGACGGCGCGCGGAGGTGGCCGTCGTGTGTCCACTCAACGAACTCGACCTCGGCGACGAGCTTCGGCTCGACCCAGGCCACGTCGCCCTTGCGCACCTTCGGCATCTTCGGTACCTCGGCGAAGGGTGCGTCGGGGCGCTCGAGCGGCTTCAGCAGCTTCAGGAGGCGGCCGATCTCGCCGTCGGTGAACCCGGTGCCGACGTTCCCGACGTAGCGGAGCTCACCGCCTTCGTAGGTGCCGAGCACGAGCGAGCCGAAGCTGCCGGCCCGACGACCCTGGCCCTTCGTGTAGCCGGCGATCACGAACTCCTGCCGGCTGTGGGTCTTGACCTTGAGCCACTGGCTGGTGCGACGACCGGGCTCGTAGCGCGAGTCCGGCCTTTTGGCGATCACGCCCTCGTAGTCCTGCTCCTTCGCGGCCTCGTACAGGCCCTCCCCGTCCTCGAACGCCTCCGAGATCTGCACGTCCGCCTTCCGGCGGTCCAGCAACGCCTCGAGCCGTTCGCGCCGCTCGACGAGCGGAAGGTTGATCACCGGCCCGCCCTCGACCTCGAGCACGTCGAAGACGACGTAGATGTAGCGCGTATCCGGCTTGCCCTGCTGCATCGCCGAAAAGGTCGCGCGGCCCTCGTCGTCGAGCGCGCAGATCTCGCCGTCGAGGACGCAGTCCGGCGTCTTCACCGCCCGCTCGAGGGCACGCCGGACCGTCGGGAAGCGCGGCGTCAGGTCGTTGTCGTTCCGGCTCAGGAACTGGGCCTCGCCGCCGTACACGTACGCGATCGCCCGGTAGCCGTCCCACTTGATCTCGTAGAGCCAATCGCCCCCCTTCGGCAGCTCCTTCGCGAGGGTTGCGAGCATCGGCTTGTAGCGGCGCCGGCCGCGCTGTTGCACGGCGCCGGCGCCGGCGGCGTCCTCCCGCTTGCGCAGGAGCAGCCAGTTCTTCGGATCGCCGTCGAGCTTGGCCGGTACGAGCGTCCACGTCCCCTCGAGCTTCTCGCCGTGGAGGCGAACGGTCAGCCCGCCGTCCTTCTTCTCTTCGACGAGCTCGTAGGTGCCGCGATCCCAGATCTCGACGGTGCCCGCCCCGTAGTTGCCCTTGGGAATCTCGCCCTCGAAGCCGGCGTAGTCGAGCGGGTGGTCCTCGACATGGACCGCGAGGGCGCGCTGGCCGGGCTCGAGCGGAATCCCCTTCGGCACGGCCCAGCTCGCCAGGGCGCCGTTGCGCTCGAGCCGGAAGTCGTAGTGGAGCCGCCTGGCGTCGTGCCGCTGGACGACGAAAATCGGCTCTTTGCCGCGCTCCCCGGAGCCGAACGGCTCCGGCGTCGCCTCTGGATCCCGTTTCTTGCGGTACTCCCGAAGAGTGGCCATATCTGTTGACTACTTACCGAAACGTGTCGGCTGACACATACCTACTGGTGGAAAACACTGTGGATCTTGTGGAGAAAGCTTAAGCCCGCTGAGGAGCCGCGACGACGTCGGCGAACACGCCCAGCGCGCGATAACGATCGCGCCTCCGGCGGCGCAGCTCGTCGCCCGGAATGCCCTCGATCTCGCTCAGCGACGCCTCGAGCGAGGTCGCAAGCAGCTGGGCGGCCGCGTCGTAATCCGTGTGCGCGCCGCCCTCCGGCTCCGGGACGATCGCGTCGATGATCCCGAACTCGAGCGAGTGGACCGCGTCGGGGCGAAACGCCGCAGCCGCCTTCTCGCGCTCGCCGGCGTCCCGCCAGAGGATCGCCGCGCAGCCCTCGGGTGAGATCACGACGTAGATCGCGTTCTCCTGCATGAGCACGCGGTCGGCGAGCCCGATCGCGACTGCGCCGCCCGAGCTGCCCTCGCCGATCACGCACGCGACGATCGGCACGCTGAGCCGCGCCATCAACGCCTGCGAGCGCGCGATCGCGCCGCCCTGCCCATGCTGCTCGGCTGCGACCCCGGGATAGGCCCCCGGCGTGTCGATCAGCGAGATCACGGGGAAGCGGTGCCGCTCGGAGATCTCCATCACGCGCATCGCCTTGCGATAGCCCTCTGGATGCGTCATCCCGAAATTGCGCTTGGTGCGCTCGTGGATGTCGCGCCCTTTCTGGGTGCCCATGAACCCGACCGTTCGCCCGCGGAAGATGCCGAGCCCGGCCACGAGCGCCGGGTCCTCGGCGCGGGCCCGGTCGCCGTGGAGCTCGACGAACTCGTCGAGCATGCGCTCGATGTAGTCGAGGACGTACGGGCGCTCGTCGTGTCGCGCCGCCTCGACCGCGCGCCAGATCTCCTCGTCGCTCGGCTCCTCCGAGATCCGGTCGAGCTGCCGCTGGAGCCGCTCGAGCTCGCCCGACAGCCGCGTGCCGCCGAGCAGGCGCAGGTTCCTGAGCCGGCTCAGGCGCTCGCGGAGCCGGAGCTCGGCCTCGCTATTGCTGGCCATTGCTGCCGTTGCCGAAGAGCCGGAGCAGGCGGGCGACGTACGCGCGCAGCTCGGGCCGCGGGACGAGCGCGTCGATATGGCCGAAGCGCATGTTCGACTCCGCGAGCCCGAAGTCGGCGGGCAGCTTCTCCCGCGTCGTCTGCTGGACGACGCGCGGGCCGGTGAACGACATCAGCGCGCCCGGCTCCGCAACCAGCACGTCGCCCAGGCTCGCGAAGCTGGCGAGCACGCCGGCCGTCGTCGGATGCGCCATGACGCTGATGAAGCCGCAGCGGGCGTCGCGGAGGTCCTCGACGGCGCAGACGGTCTTCGGGAGCTGCATCAGCGAGAGGATTCCCTCCTGCATGCGGGCGCCGCCCGAGGCCGTCACCGAGACGAGCGGGACGCCGCGCTCGGCCGCGCTGTCGCACGCGCGGGCGAACTTCTCGCCGACGACGCTGCCCATCGACCCGCCCATGAACGAGAAGTCCATCACCGCGAGCTGGCAAGCCTCCTCCTCGATCACGGCCCGCCCGATCACCATCGCGTCACCGAGCCCGGTGGTCATCTCGGCTTCGGCGAGGCGCTCCGTGTACGGCCTCAGGTCGAAGAACTGGAGCGGGTCCTCCGAGCGGAGGTCGGCGTGCTCCTCCACGAAGCTGCCCTCGTCGGCGAGCTGCGCGATGCGCGCGCGGGCCCTGACCGGGAAGTGGTGCCCGCACTGCGGGCAGACCCGGAGGTGCTCGTCGAGCTCGTCGTCGCGGTAGTGCGACCCACAGCCCGGGCACGTGTTCGGATGCGGCTTTCCCTTGTCGGGCTCCGGCATGTTCTTGTGCTCGATCGAGACGTCGATCCGGGCCACTGGCGGTCAGTCTAATCCGAGCGCGGCGGCCAGCCGTTTCAGCTTCGGTACGTTCTCGGGTTCGGGGAGGAAGGCGGTGAAGCCCGCGCCGACAATCGGCGCCCGCTCGCGGATCCGCAGCAGGAACGCCTCGGCCTCTCCGAGCGTGGGCCCGCCCGGCTCCGGCATGAATGCGGCGATCTCACCGGGCGCGAGCGCGTCGCAGTCGAAAGCGATGTATGCACACCCGACGCCGTCGAGCGCACGCTCGAGACCGTCCTCGCCGACGTGGACTCCACTCGACGCGATGAAGTCCTCCTCCGGCGGATCGAGGTTCCGCGCGGCGACGAGGACGACGTCGTCGGCGTTCACGGTCCCGGCGTCGATCAGCGTGCGCAACGGCGTGGCCCAGGGATTGCCCGACGGCGA
>DATFQE010000122.1:0-20003 GCA_035264445.1 Gaiellaceae bacterium
GGTTGCGCAATCCGTTACGCGTCACGGCCGTACCGGACCTGGCTCGCCGCCCGCGCAAGCGGCGTTCCGTTGCGCTCGTGGACGGTGTGGACGAAGTGCGCGCGTCGCGTTCCTGTTCTGCGAGCTCTCGTCGCGTCATAACCGCGTCGCGCTTTCCATCGCAGACATGTCGCGAACGGCGTTCGGCTCTCTGCTCGTCCTCGCCGACGCTTACAGCTCCTGATCGATCGTGTACAGCGGGCGGCCTTCGACGTCACGCTGGATGCGGGCGAGGTACTCGCCGATCAGCGCGAGAATGAAGCCCTGCGTTCCGAGCACGACGAGGACCGCGACCCCCAGCAGCAGCGGCCCGGGGAAGTCAGCGCGGTCGATCCAGTACCAGAGCGCATACACGCCGAGGACCGTCGCAAGCAGGGTGCAGAGAGCGCCGATCGCCAGCCCCGCCCACTGGATCGGCCGCGGCCAGAAACCGGCCAGCACATGGAGCGCGAGGCGCGTGAGCCGCAACGGCGAGTACCGCGACCTGCCGGTGCGCGGCGCGTGCGAGACGTCGACCTCGACGACGCTCGCGCCGCCCGAGAGGACGAGCGCCTTGGTGAACTTCTGCCGGCCGATCACGCCGAGCATCGGCTCCACGGCGCTCCGGCGGTACGCGTTGAAGGCGCACCCGAAGTCGGAGATCGAGACGCCCGTGAAGCGCCGCAGCATGCCGTTGATCAGGCGCGACGGCAGCGTCCGGCCCCACGAGTCGTGCCGCGCCGCCCTCCGCCCGCTCGCCACGTCGGCACCGGCCTCGACGGCCGCAACCAGCTTCGGGATGTCCTCCGGTGCGTTCTGGAGGTCACCGTCCATCGTCACGACGATGTCGCCGCGCGCGCGTGCGAGCCCCGCGTGCATCGCGGGGTGCTGCCCGAAGTTCCGCTTGAAGCGGACGCCGCGAATCCGGTCGTCCGCAGCACGCAGGCGCTCGATCTCGGCCCAGGTCCCATCCGAGGACCCGTCGTCCACGAAAATCAGCTCGTACGGCCGCTCCAGCTCCTCCAGCGAAGCGGTCGCACGGGCGTAGAGCTCGGCGATCGTGGCGGCCTCCTCGAACACCGGCACGACGACGCTCAGATCCGGGATCGTCTCCGCCAGAGCGGTGAGCCGAGAGGTGGCCATTTGCAGGCGGTGAGCGTACACGCGAGAATGCCGCTCAGTGGCCTCATTACTCGAAGAGCGAATAGCCGAGCTCAGAGAGGATCGAACGCACGGGGGGAGCTGGATGGCGCGACGCGCCGTCGAGACGCTCGTCGAGCTCGCCGACGAAGACACCGCGCGCGGCGAGGAGCTGCTCGATTCGTTGATCGACGCGGGTCGCTCGCTCGCAGCAAGCCGCCCCGCCGTCGGCGCGATCACCGGCGCCGCGGGCCGGCTGCTCGCCGCAGCGCGCGCGGGCGCGCACCTCGACGAGGACGAGATGTGCCGGATGCTCCACGACGAGGCGAATGCCCTGATCGCGGGACGCGACCGGGCCGGCCGCTCGATTGCCATCCAGGTCCGCGAGCGCCTCACGGACGCGCTCGTCGTCACGCACTCGGCGTCGGCCACCGTGCGCGAGGCGCTCCTCTACACCCCGCCGGCCAGGGTCGTCTGCACCGTCTCGGCGCCCTTCGAGGAGGGACGCGCGTTCGCCGACGAGCTGCGCGGCGAAGGGCTCGAGGTCGAGCTGGTCGAGGACGACGAGGCCGCCGCGAAGCTCGAGCACGCCTCGCTCGTCCTCGTGGGAGCGGACACGATCTTCCGCGACGGCTCGATCTGCAACAAGGTCGGCACGGCGACAATCGCGTCAGCCGCCGGCGAGATCGGGGTGCCGGTCGTCGTCGCGAGCGAGGTGATCAAGCTCGCCCCGATCGGCCCGTCCGAAGCGCTCGAGCAGATTCAGGGCGAGCAGTACTTCGACGTCACGCCCGCCGAGGACGTGGACGAGATCGTCACGGAGGAGGGCGCCTTCGCGAGCACCGAGATCGCCGTGCTCATCGACCGGACGCCCTTCCTCCGCGACGGGTACCAGCTGCTCCGCCCGCTGCGAACACAACGCTGAGACTAGGCGGCCTCGGGAACCACCTCGCCGACGACGGCCTCCTGCGTGCGCTGCTTGCGCGGGATCAGGAGCGAGACGACTGCGCCGACGGCAAGCACGGCGGCCCCGACCCAGACGGCCGGGACGAGCCCGTCGGTGAACGCCTGCGGCGAGACGTAGCTGCCGTAGCTCGAGAACACCGAGGCGAGCACTGCGACGCCGAGGACGCCGCCCACCTCGCGGATCGCGTTGTTGACGCCGGAGGCCTTGCCCTCCTCCTCGGGCCGCACTGCCGAGAGCACGACGTTCGCGACCGGGGCGAAGAAGAGCGCCATGCCAATGCCGCCCAGGATGAAGGCGCCGACCAGCTCGGTGTACGGGACGGACGGCTCGGACACGAGAGCCAGCCAGCCGAGCGCGATCGCCTGCAGGGCCAGGCCCGTCGCCATCAGCGGCCGGCCGCCGATGCGGTCGGAGAGCGCGCCGGCGATGGGCGCCACGAACATCGGCATCGCCGTCCACGGCAGCGTCCTCAGGCCCGCGCCCAGCGGCGAGTGGCCCTGGGCAGTCTGGAGGAACTGCGCGAGCAGGAAGATCGAGCCGAACATCCCGAAGTACATGAACAGCGAGGCGCCGTTCGCCGCGGAGAAGCCGCGGTCGCGGAAGAGCCGAAGCGGAACCATCGGCTGCGCCGCACGCCGCTCCCAGGCGACGAACCCCGCGAGCAGCACGCTGCCGCCTGTGATCGCAACCACGATCGCCGGGCTCGTCCAACCGTCGCCGTTCCCGTTGACGAGCCCCCAGACGACGCCGAACAAGCCGGCGCTGACGAGCGCGAGGCCCGGAAGGTCGAGAGCGCCCTCGGGCCCCTTGGACTCGCGCAGTCGCAGCATCGCGAGCGGGAGCAGGACGACTCCGATGGGGACGTTGAGCCAGAAGATCCACTGCCAGGAGATGCCCTCGACGACGGCGCCGCCCACGAGCGGGCCTGCCGCCACGGCGAGGCCGGCCACGCCGGACCAGGCGCCGAGTGCCACGCCGCGGCGCTCGCGGGGGACGGCCTCGCTCAGGATCGTGAGGCTCAGCGGCGTCACGATGGCTCCGCCGATCCCCTGTACCGCCCGTGCCGCGATCAGCCAGTCGGCGCTCGGCGCGAGAGCCGCGGCCGCCGAAGCGCCCGTGAAGATCGCGAGCCCGATCACGAACAGCCGGCGGCGGCCGAAGCGGTCGCCGAGCGCGGCGCCGGTGAGCAGGAGCACCGCGAAGGTCAGCGTGTAGGCGTTCACCGTCCACTCGAGCTGCTCGATCGAGGCGCCGAGGTCCGTGCGGATCACCGGAAGCGCCGTCGAGACGACGAGGTTGTCGAGGACGACCATGAAGAGGCCGAGCGAGGTGACGACGAACGTCCAGATCGTTCTCGTCCTTGCAGACATCGAGCTGCTCCCTTCTTCGATGTAGTGAGCCATCACTTACCTCCTGGTGAAAAAAGAGACTTCATGTGCTCGGGGCGTTGCCGCAGCCGGCGATCAGGCGCTCCGCCCAGCCGAGGCCGGAATCGTGCAGCTGCATCGAGGCGATCACGTTGATCAGCATCCCGACCGCGAAGAACCGAGTCAGGCGCTCGGCATCGGCGCCGGCGATGCGCTCGAAGGTCGTATAGAGGTCGCCGAACCCGGACCGCGCGGCTTCCCGGATCTCGGGCTCCTGCGACGCCGCGTACATGTGCATCTGAAGCTGGAGCCTGTGCGGATCCGCCTCGAGAATGCGCCGATATGCCTTACCCATCGCCTGCAAAGCGTCCTCGCCCGTCAGCCCGGCGGCGGCGGACTCCATCTCCTCGCGCAGCTCTCGCATGCAGCGCGCGCACGCTTCCGCGAAGAGCTTCTTCTTGCTGCCGAAGAGGCGGAAGACGTAGGGCTGCGAGATGCCGGCTCGCTTCGCGATGTCCTCGGTGGACGTGCCGTGAAGGCCACGTTCGGCGAACTCGATCAGCGCCGCGTCGAGGATGCTCTCACGGCGTTCTTCGGCGCTCTGCCTTACGGCTGTGACTGCCATGGCGTTGTAAGTTACTACTCACTTACAAGCCTTGTCAAGGCCGAGGCGACCACGTCCAGGCCCGCGTCGTCGAGCGCGGTGTGGAACGGTAATGCGAGGGCGCGCTCGTAGGCGGCGTCCGCGCCGGGGAACGAGCCCTGGTCGGCATAGGCGCCGAGGCGGTGGAGCGCGTACGTGCCGATCTGCGCCTCGATCCCCTCGGCGCGGAGCGCCGCGAGGATCTCGTCACGGCGGTCGACGCGAACGACGTACGCCTGCCAGCCGTGGACGTCGCCGGCGTCGGCGGACGGGGTCTCGACGACACCGGCCAGCCGCTCCGCATAGGCCGCCGCGATCCGCGCCCGCGCCGCGAGCAGGTCGTCCAGTCGCCGGAGCTGCGGAATCCCGAGCGCGCACAGCACGTCCGAGAGCCGGTAGTTGACGCCGGGGGCCCGCATGTCGTCCGCGTCCCAGCCGTGATGGCGCAGCGACCGGATCGAGGCCGCCAGCTGCTCGTCGTCCGTCGTGACGGCGCCGCCCTCGCCCGTCGTGACGATCTTGCGCGGGTGGAACGACAGGCACCCCATCAGCCCGAGGCTTCCGCACGGCCGGCCGCCGCGCCGCGCGCCGAGCGCGCCCGCTGCGTCCTCCAGCAGCACGACCCGCTCCGGAACGGCGGCCGCGAGCGTCTCCCAGGCCAACGGTCGGCCGAACAGGTGGACCGCGAGCACCGCGCGCGTGCGCGGCCCGACCGCGTCGGCGACACGCGCGACGTCGAGGTTCATCGTCTCCGGGTCGACGTCGACGAGCACCGGCCGCAGGCCGGCCAGCGCGACGACGTTGGCGGTGGCGGGAAAGGTGTACGCGGGGACGAGCACCTCATCGCCGGGCTCGAGCCCGAGCGCGAGGATCGCCAGGTGGAGCGCAGCGGTCCCGGACGAGACGGCAACCGCGTGCTCGACTCCGCACGCGTGCGCGAGCAGCTCCTCGAGCTCGGCGACCTTCGGGCCCATCGTCAGCTGACCCGACTCGAGCACGGCCGCGATCTCGGCGAGCTCTTCCTCGCCCACGTCGGGGCGAGCCAGGCGGATCACGCCAGCGAGGGCTTCCGGCTTCGATACCACGCGACCCTCCATGCGGGAACCACATGGTTCCGCCATGAGCCCCCTCCTTTTTCGCCATCCTGACGATCGGCCGCTCCGGCTCCGGGCGGGCAAAGCCCGCCCTCCGCGGCGCGAGGAGTCATGTGCGTCATGCGACAGCCGGCTTCCGAGATCGGTACCAGGAGATCGTGCGCGACAGGCCTTCGTCGAGCTCGACCTTCGCTTCGAAGCCGAGCAGCTCTCGGGCCTTGTCGATGTTCGGGATCCGCAGCTCGACGTCGGTGTAGTGGAGCGGCTGGAAGCGGACGTCGACGCCGGCTCCAGTCAACCGGTTGATCCGCTGCGCGAGGTCGTAGATCGTGACGGCCGAGCGCGCGTTGCCGATGTTGAAGCTCTGGCCGACCGCCTCCGGGCGCTCGAGGCAGCAGAGGACGCCCTCGACCATGTCGTCGACGTAGCACCACGCCCTGATCTGCGAGCCGTCGCCGTGGATGACGAGGTCGCGGCCGGCGAGCGCGGTCTCGATGAAGGCGCGAATGGCGCCGCCGCCGATCTGGCCCGGCCCGTAGACGTTGAACGGGCGAACCGAGGTCGCCGGGACGCCCAGCTCGTCGTGGTACGCGTGCGCCATGTGCTCGCCGGCGAGCTTGGAGACGGCGTACGTCCAGCGTGCCTCGCCGACCGACCCCTGCGTCGTCACGTCGCCCTCGGCCACCTTGTAGGCGTAGGTGCCGAAGACCTCGCTCGTGGAGAACTCGATCAGGCGCTCGACCGTGTCCTTCGTCGCCAGCGCGGCCTCGAGCACGTTGTACGTGCCGATCAGGTTCACCCGCATCGTCCGCACCGGGCTCTCCATCACCGTGTCCACGCCGGCGATTGCCGCGCAGTGGACGATGTGGGTCATGCCCCGGGCGAGCGCGCGCAAAGGCTCGGCGTCGAGCACGTCGCCCTCGACGAAGGTGAAGTTCGGGTGCTCGTCGAGCTCGGTGCCCGAGAGCGCGTCGCGGTGAAGGTTGTCCACCGCGACGATCTCGTTCTCGTCGACCAGCCGGCGGGCGAGCGTCGTGCCGATGAAGCCCGCTCCGCCGGTGATCAGGATCCGCTTGCCGCGCAACACAGCGCGGCCGACTCTAGCTTGCGATCAGCTCCTCGAACTTCGGGTCGCCGCGCAGCGAGGCGAAGTCGTCGTCCGTCCGCGCGTTCTCGCGCAGGCGATCCGAGCCGGCGAGCGCCTCGCCGAGGTGGTTGAGCGCGTCGTCCTTTCGTCCGAGCAGCGCTTCCATGCAGGCGATGTTGTAGAGCGCAAGCGCGTTGCCGGGATACCTGTGCAGGATCCCGCGGCCGATCTCGAGCGCCGCCGCGTAGTCCTTCGCGTTGTACGGCTCGAAGAAGTCGCGCATCGCCTCGCCCGGCGTGATCGTGAACGGCCTCCCCACCGGCGCGCCGACGGCGACGACGAGCGTCCCGTCCTCCTTGGCGACCGCGCTCCGGCGCAACTCCGGGTCGCGGACGAAGACGGCGGTGCCGTGCGGAGCATCGACCTCCTGGCCCGCGACCGTGAAGACCGCATGGCCGGAGAGGACGATGTAGAGCTCCTCATGCCGGTCCGAGCCGGGGCCGGACTCGTCGTGCTCCCCGATCACTCTCGTCCCCGCCGCCGCCGCCCGCACCGCATTGACGCCGAACGCGCCGATTCCGAGCTCCGGGCGAAGGCGAACGTTCTGCCGCTCGGCGTTTTCCTGTGCGGCCGCCGCCTCGCTGATCGAGAGCACGGCAAACCCTGTCTCCGTCGCAGTCGTCATTACCGTCCCTCCCAGGCCGGCCGCGCGACCGGGTGCCGGTCGCGCGGGTTGGTCTTCCGGCGAAACGTTCCACGCCGACGGTTCGGATCGAGGGCGTCGGCGCGGAGGCGTTCCGCCCGCTCCACGGAGAGGAGCCTCTGAACATCGAGGTCGGGCTGAAGCATGTCGCCTCCTTTCGAACTTGAGTCTCTTCACCTCGAACTTCTTGATATCGAACATACCTGCCGAAGTATCTTGACGTCAAGAAACTTTTGCTAAAGACTTCGTCCGTGAAGCACGACCACGTGGACCGCTTCCTCGAGGAGATCAGGGACGAGCTTCCGGCCGATCTCGATCTCGAGGTGGAAGGGATCATCGACCGGATCGGCGGGATCAACCGGCGGGTCCAGCGCGAGCTCGACCGGACGCTCGCCGACCACGGTCTCAGCCATACCGACTGGCGCATCCTCAGCTCGCTTCGTTGGGCGGGACGACCGTACCGCCGCTCGGCCGGCGCCCTCGCCAAGATCGCCGACCTCTCGAGCGGCGCGATGACGAACCGCCTCGACCAGCTCGAGAATGCCGGCCTTGTCCGCCGCCTCCCCGATCCCGAGGACCGGCGCGGTGTGCTCGTCGAGCCGACCGCGAAGGGCCGCGAGCTCTGGGAGGGCGCGATCGGCGTCCAGGCCAGCAAGGAGGCACTCATCAGCGAGGCGCTGAACGAGCGCGAGCGGCGGCAGCTGAACACGCTCCTTCGCCGCGTCATGCTCGCGTTCGAGGAGCGTGAGGGAGAGGAGCCCTCGAAGAAGGGCGCTAGGTAAGGCGGATCCGCGGGTCGATCCAGGCGTAAAGCAGATCGACGATCAGGTTCAGGGCGATGATCGAGATCGTCGCGAAGACGACGCTGGCCGTGACAGGCGCTGCCGCCTTGATGATGTCGTTCACCTGCTGGCGGGTCGCGAACGAGCGCCCGAGCGACTGGTGCACGACCAGCTCGCGCATGAAGCGCGCGTACTGCACCGGCACCGGGTCGTCGAGGCCTAGCATCTTCTCCACCCGCTCGACCCGCTCGGGCGGCGCTTGCGGCCCGGTCATCGCCCGGGCCGGGTTGGCCGGAACGATGAACAAGACCACGAACGAAACAAACGTGACCGCGACGAGGAGGACAGCCGCCCAGACGATTCGTCGCACCAGGTACCGGAACACCTAGCCGATGGGACGCGTCTGTAAAGGGACTGTTAGTGCGATCTGCCGCTTAGCCCTAATCGGTGCCTGCATCCCGCTAATCACCGGTTGCGGCCCGTTCGGCGGCACGGGCGGCTCGGCTTCGGGCAGCTCGACGACGGCGGCCGCGACCGAGCTCACGGTCACCGTCTGGCCGCAGGGCAAGGGCCGCTCGCGACAGTGGACGCTCCGCTGCGACCCGGTCGGCGGCTCGCTGCCCAACGCAGCGACCGCCTGCGCGCAGCTGAACGCGGAAGCGCTCCGGCCGCTGCCTCGCGACACCATCTGCACGCAGATCTACGGCGGCCCGCAGCGGGCGCGCGTGAGAGGCACGGTCGACGGTCGCGCCGTCGCCGCCGGCTTCAGCCGCTCGAACGGCTGCGAGATCCACCGCTGGGACGGCGTTCGCTTCCTCTTCCCCGTCAGGATCTAGGCGATGAGCACCGTCCTCTTCGTCGGCGCGGGCCGGCACCAGCGCCGTGCGATCGCGCACGCGCGCGAGCTTGGCCTGCGCACGGTGGCCGTCGACCGCAACCCGGAGGCCCTCGGCTTTCCCGAGGCAGACGCTTTCGAGGTCGTCGACTTTTCCGACGTCGCGGGCGTCATCGACGTCGCGCGCCGGCACGAGGTGGACGGAGTGCTGACCGTCTCGGCAGACCGGGCGGTGCCGGTGGTCGCCGAGATCGCCGAGACGGTCGGGCTGCCCGGGATCGGCGTCGAGACCGCGCGGCTGATGACCCACAAGGTCGCGATGCGCCGCCTGCTCGCGGACGCGGGCGTCCCCCAGCCTCGCTTCGCGGCGGTGCGCACGCTCGACGAGGCGCGACGTGCGGCGCGCACGGTGGGATTTCCGTCGGTGCTGAAGCCGGCGGACTCCGGGGGCCAGCGCGGTGTGTTCCGGCTGGAGTCGGCCGACGACCTCGAGCGCCACCTCCACGCGGCGCTGGCCGAGTCTCCGACGGAGGAGGCGATCGTCGAGGGCTTCCAGGACGGGCTGGAGCTGAACGGCCTCGTGATCGCGCGGGACGGCAACGTCGAGCTGCTGACGCTTTCCGACCGGCTGCGACCTCCCGGGATCGGCTTCGGAGTCGGCTGGATCCATGTCTACCCCTCGACGCTGTTCTCGGACACGCTCGGCGAGGCCGAGCGCGTCGCCGTTCACGCCGTTCACGCGCTGGGCCTCGAGAACGGGATCGCCTTTCCGCAGGTGATCGCCGCCGACGGCCAGGCGTGGCTCGTCGAGGTCGCGGCTCGCATCCCCGGCGGACAGATGGCCGATCTCGCCCGCCACGCCGTCGGAGTCGACCTCGTCGAGATCGCGCTGAAGCAGGCGCTCGGCGAGCCCGTCTCGGACGAGCTCGCCCGGCCGCGCTTCCAGCAGCCGCTCGCGATTCGCTTCCTCACGGCAGAGCCCGGCCCGCTCCCTGCCGGAAAGGTCGTGCGCTGGAGCGGGCTCGACCGCGTGCTCGCGTTCCCGGGGGTCGTGCAGGCGGACGTCTTCCTCATCGAGGGCGAGGAGATCCGGCCCGTGCGGCTGGACGGCGACCGGCGCGGCTACGTGATCGCCGTCGGGAATACCAACGTCGAGGCCCTCGAGCGGGCCGAGGCCGCGGCTCGGCTGCTCGACGTGGAGGTCGAGGCCGCGTGACTTGCTCGTTCGAGCTCGAGCACTACCGCGAGCTGCTCGACGCCGCGCGTGCCGGGGGTTATCGCTTCGGCCGCTTCGAGGGCGAGCCGGAGCCGGGCCGCGTCTACCTGCGCCACGACGTCGACTTCTCGCTCGACGCGGCAGTGCGTATGGCCGAGCTCGAAGCCGCCGCCGGAGTCACCGCCACGTACTTCCTGATGAGCGAGAGCGTCTTCTACAACCTGGCCTCGCGCGAGGGAACGGTGGCCGTGTCCCGCCTGCTCGAGCTCGGACACGACGTCGGCGCTCACGCGGTCTGGCCGACGGTGCCCGAGAGCCTCGACCGCTTCTCCCCGGTGCTCGCCTGGCACAACCCCGAGCCGGAGTACATGGGCGCGCCCGTCCACGGGTTCCTCAACGTGATGACCGAGCCGTGGTTCACGAAGAGGCTGTACCGGTCGGACTCGAACCAGCATTGGCGCTCGGGGTGCCCGCACGAGGAGCTCGCCCGCGGCGACTTCGAGTGGTTGCAGCTGCTGACGCACCCCGAGATCTGGGTGTATCCGGGCGCGACGATGGGCGAGACGATGCGCGCGATGCTCGACGCCGAGCGCGAACGGCGATTCGAGCAGCTCGCCGACGATCGAATCGACCTGGCGTGAAGCCGTTGACGATCCTCGTCTCGGCGTCGGGTGCGCCCGGAACCGCGGCGCTCCTGCGCGCGCTGCGCGAGAACGGCGAGCGGGAAGTGCGGTTGATCGGCACCGACATGTCTCAGCGCGCGGTCGGGCGCGAGCTTGCGGACGCGTTCCATGTCGTGCCTGCAGGCTCGGACCCCGACTTCGCGGACGCGATGCTCGACGTCGCGGCGCGCGAGGGCGTCGACGTCGTCCTTCCGCAGTCGTCGTTCGACCTGCTCGGGCTCGCCCAGGCGAAGGCCCGCTTCGACGAGGCGGGCGTGGTGGCGATGGTCGCCTCGCCGGAGGCGATTCACCGGGCGAACGACAAGGCCGAGACCTACGCGCTGCTGGACTCGATCGCCGTGCGGGGGCCTGCGTGGCGACGGGTGAGCGGGGGCGCGGCGGTGGCCGAGGCCGCGGCCGAGCTCGGCTATCCGGACGAGGACGTGGCGTTGAAGCCGGTGTTCTCTTCGGGGTCACGGGGGTTCCGCGTGCTCTCGGCCTCGGCCGACCGGCGGGAGCAGCTGCTGACGAACCGGCCGGGCGTCGCCCAGGCGCTTCGGCTCGAGGACCTTCTGGAGCTCCTGCCTGACGACGACGAGACCGAGCTGCTCGTCATGGAGCTCGCGACCGGAGGCGAGCGGACGATCGACGGGTTCGCGCGCGCGGGCCGGATCGTGCTCGGCCATCCGAAGACGCGCGAGGCGATGCGGGCAGGTCTGGCGATGTTCTTCGAGACGCTCGACGCACCGGAGCTGATGGAGATCGCGGCTCGGATCGTCGAGGAGCTCCGGCTCGACCACTTCTTCAACATCCAGCTCGTCGGCGAGCACGTGATCGAGATCAACCCGCGGATCTCGACGATCGTCTACCAGGACGACCTGAACCTGCCGTGGCTCGGGGTAAAGCACGCGCTCGGCGAGCTGACCGACGAGGAGGCGGCGGCAGCCGCGTCGCGAGTGCGCCCGGGCCGGGTGGCCTTGCGCTACTTCGACCAGGTCGAATGGGACACGTGAGCGCAGCGTTGCCCCCCATCCCTAGCCCCCACCCACCCACGGGGACGTCCAAGGGTAGGGACGGCGGCGCTGGAACGTGTGCTGCGGGAGTGCCGAGTTCGTGAAACGTCACGGCGGCAGGGAGCGGCCTCTGCGCGTCACGCATGCCCCGGTCAACACGGCCGGGATTCCATGGGACAACGTGCAGGCTCTCCGAAGGCGCGGGATCGATGCGCGGCTCGTCGTGTTCGAGCGGTACAAGCTGCACCCCGAGGCCGACCGGGAGATCCGGCGGCCGCGCAACCCCGTCGCGCGCCAGGCGGTGCAGGCGGCTGCGCTCGCACGCCTTCTCCCCCGCACCGACGTCTTTCACTTCTACTTCGGGCTCACGCTCGTGCCGAAGCGGGCTCAGTTCCCGATTCTCCGGGCGACGCGGCGTAAGAGCGTCTTCCACTTCCTCGGCTCGGACATCCGCGGCAAGTCGCCGGAGCAGCTCGCCTATGCGCAGCGGGCAGACGCCCGGGTCGTCGGGTCGTACGACGCGATCCGCTGGGTGCCAGACGCCGAGGTGATCCCGCCGGGCGTGAACCTCACCGCGCTCACACCGATGCCGCCGGCGAGCGACGACAAGCCCGTGTTCGTCCATGCCCCCTCGAGCCGAGCCCGGAAGGGCACCGGGCACTTCGTCAGTGCCTGCAGGGAGCTCGGAGTGGAGCTCGAGATCGTCGAGGGTCTCCACCACGAAGAGGCACGCCGCCGCTACGGGCGGGCCGACGTCGTGCTCGACCAGCTCAACGCCGGCTGGTACGGGATGCTCGCGATCGAGGCGATGGCGCTCGGCAAGCCGGTCGTCACCTTCCTCCGCGACGAAGCGGCGCGGCGGACCGAAGAGGCGTTCGACATCCGCGTGCCGATCGTCCGCGCGGACAAGGACAACCTCGTCGAAGCGCTCCGCCCGCTCGCCGAGTCGGCGGCCGAGCGACGACGCATCGGCGCCGAGAGCCGTGCCTATGTGGAGCGGGTCCACGACCTCGAGCGAGTCGCCGACCGCCTGCTGGCTCTCTACGCTCGCTTGTAGCGATGCTCGCAGGCCGCCTGCGCCAGCTCGTCGGGCAATCCGCCGTGTACGGCCTCGGCGGCCTGGTCTCGCGCGTCCTCGCGGTCCTTCTCCTCCCGCTCTACACCGCCTACCTCGACCCCGACGACCTGGGCGCGGTCGGCGTCCTGATCGCGCTCAATGCCGTGCTCGTCACGGTCCTGCGCGGCGGCGTCTCGAGCGCCTTCTTCCGGTTCTGGTTCGACTCGCCCGAGCCCGAGAAGCGGCGGACCGTCCTCCGCACGAGCTTCTGGTTCACGATGGGCATGGCGACGTTCGGCCTCGTCGCCGGCTGGATCTTCGCCGCGCCGATCGCCGACGCGCTCTCGCTCGACGGCCAGGTCTGGCTCGTCCGCGCGCAGTTCGTCGCGCTCTGGGCGCAGATGAACTACGAGCAGCTGACCGCGGTCTTCCGGGTCGAGCAGCGCGCGTCGCGCTTCCTCGCGGCGAGCCTGGCGAACGTAGCCATCACGATCACGGCGACGGTCGTTCTCGTCGTGGGCTTCGACAAGGGCGCGCTCGGCGTCATCGTCGGCAACTTCACGGGGACTCTGGCCGTCTACCTCGCGCTCCTCGGCTACCGGCGCGAGCAGCTCGGGCTCGAGCTCGACCGGCCACTCCTGCGCGCGATGCAGCGCTTTGGCTGGCCGCTGGTCCCATCGGCTCTGGCGCTGATCGCGATCAACTTCAGCGACCGGATCTTCATCGCACGGCTCGCGAGCCTCGAGGAGGTGGGGCGCTACGAGCTCGGCGTCCGGATCGCCTCTGCGATGGTCCTGCTCCTGACGGCCTTCCGGATGGCGTGGCCCGGCTTCGCCTACTCGATCGAGGAAGAGGACGAGGCGAAGACGACGTATGCCTTCGTGCTCACCTACCTGGTTACGCTCGCCAGCTGGGCCGCGCTCGGGCTGGGCCTGCTCGCACCCTGGCTCGTCAAGCTGCTCGCCCCGACCAACGAGGCGTTCTGGCCGGGCGAGCGGGTCGTCGCGCCGCTCGCATTCGCCGCCGCGCTCTTCGCGGGCTACATCGTCGTCTCGATCGGGATCGGGCGAACCCGCCGCACCGGCTTCAACTGGGTCGTGACGGGCACGGCGGCTGCGGTCGACCTCGGCCTGAACGCGATCCTCGTCCCCGAGTACGGGATGGAGGGCGCGGCCGCCGCGGCCCTCGCGGCCTTCGCCGTGCTGTTCGTCTTCATGGCGGCCTACGCGCAGCGGATCTACCCGGTCCCGTACCAGTGGCGACGCGTAGGGACGGCGCTCGGCGGGGCGGCCGCGCTGGTCGTCGCGGGCAAGGCACTCGACGTTCCCCTCGCCGGCGCGATCGCGCTGACGCTTCTCTATCCGGGCGTGCTGCTCCTACTCGGGTTCTTCCTTCCCTCCGAGCGAGCCCGCGTGCGCCTCGCTATGCGGCGAGAAGCCCGGTCACGTACATGATCGCGACCCCCGCGAGGAAGCCGCCCATCACGTAGCCGGACGTGAGCCCACCGGGTGCTCGACGGCGCACGTACCGCCCGACCTCGACGACGACCTCGAGGGCGGCGCCCGCGGCGGCTGCGAAGAACACGACGCCGAGCACGTCGCTCGTGACGAAGCCGCCGAGCCAGGCGCCCAGAATCGCGGGCGCCCCGGCCACGACCGCGAGCGAGGCCAGCCGCGCGAGGCTTGCCGAACGCCCGCCGTCGGCGATCGGCGTCGCGATCCCGAGCCCCTCCGTCACGTTGTGGACCATGAAGCCGACGATCAGGAACGTCCCGAGCGCAAGCTCGCCGAGCGCGAACGACGAGCCGATCGCCAGCCCCTCGCCGAAGTTGTGCAGCCCGATCCCGATCGCAACGAGCGTGGCGAGCGCGACGCCGCTGACGACCCCGCCGGAGCCCTCCGCCGACGAGAAGCGATGTGAGATGAAGGTCAGCGTGAGGTAGCTGATCGACGCGCCGAGGAGCACGAGCCCCGGGCCGCCGAGAGGTCCGGGCAACGCCGCCTGCAGGTCCAGTGCCTCTCCGAGCGCCTCGAGCGCCAGGAACGCGAGCAACCCGCCGGTCAGCGCCATGAACGCAGCGAGCCATTGCGGCGCCGCGCGTCGCAACGACGGTAGCCAGAGCAGGCCGAGCGCAATTGGCACGACGCCGACCATCAGCCCGATCAATCCGTAGCCGAGGAAGCTGCGCGCCGAGGCGGTCGGCGTCTCGACCGCGGCCGTGATGTCCGTGGTCGTCTGGATCCCCGTGGAGCTCGTGACACCCACGGAAATCGGCTCGTCCTTCACCCACTCGAACGGAACGACGATCGTCGCGGAGCCGAGGCGGCCCAGTGTGGCGGGCCCGTCGAGCTCGTACGGCACGATCGCGTCGTCGACCGTGACCGTCCCGATCGTGAGGTCGTCGGGCTGCGGATTGGTGACCCGGATCTCGATCTTGCCGGGGTGGAATTCGACGCGGCGGATGTCGAATTGATCGGCGGCAGGCGGGTTGTCGCGCACGAGCCCGGTCAGCGAATCGCCGCTCGCGGCGAACGCGAGCACGACCGCCGCGAGCAGCGCCAGCGGAATCAAGCTCCAGAGACGGAACCGGCCCAGGAAACCCGTCGCGGCGACCGAGCTCGACTCCATCAGTGCGCCCTCCAGTGATGTTCCCCCGCTTCTGACGAGTCGAAAGGTGCGTCAGGCAAGGACGCAGGGAGCGCTCGTCCGAGTAACTGGGACGCGTAGCGTGCGACCGAGGACGCGGGCTGACGTGCCTTGCGGCCGTCAGAAGTGATGGCGGACATTGCTGGAGGGCGCACTTAATCCACCACGTTGAAGTAGCCCATCCAGCCCAGCTCGGCGAACTCCGACTGGTGCGCGTGGAACATGAACAGGCCCTTGTTGTGGAAGTCGATCTCGATGATCCCGCGCTGTCCCTGGCAGAGCATGACCGTGTCGGTGTACTCGAACTGGTCACTGGACCCGGTCGGGTAGTAGCGGAAGAACTCGCCGTGCAGGTGGAACGAGTTGATGGGGTCGAACTCGGTCAGGTTCGCGAGGTAGATTCGCACCGTCTGCGACCGCCGCACGACGATCGGGTAGCGCGCGTAGTAGAAGGCCGGCCCGTTGACGGCGTAGAAGTTGTTTTCGCCGTCGCCGTCGGTGTCGAAGCCGTTCATGACCATGACCAGCTCCTGCGCCGGCTTCCTCGGCTGCTTGGGATCGATGATGAACGCGCCGTAGAGGCCCTTGTGGATGTGCTTCTTCAGCGGCGTCGCATGGCAGTGGTAGAGATGCATGCCGTACGGTCGAGCGGTGAACTCGTAGGTGAACGACCCGCCGGGCTCGACGATCTCGAAGATGCCGTCCATGTTCGAGGGGTGGATCCCGTGGAAGTGGATCGTGTGCGGGTGCGAGCCGCCGTTCGTGAACTTCACGCGGAGGAGGTCGTCCTCGGTGGCTCGGATGACCGGGCCGGGCGCGGTGCCGTTGTACGTCCAGGCCGGGAACGTCACGCCCTTCGCCACCTCGATCTCCTTGTCGACGGCGACAAGCTCGTGCGCGCGGACGCGCCCCGGCTGGTGCGGCAGAGCCTTCGGAGGCACGAGGAGCTTGTCGATCGCGACGCTGCGCTAGATCGAGGGCGCCATCTCGCCGACCATCGCCGCATGACCCATCGCGGCGTGGTCGTGGTTATGGCCCAGGTGGGTCGCGCTCGGGGCCGCTGCTTCCGCGTTCTGCTGCCAACCCAGGCGCGCGATCGGCGCCGCGGCCACGATCGGGGCGGCCCCCGCGAGGAAGTGCTTCCGGCTCAGTTTTTTAGCCATGGCTAAACTATATCCGAAACCGCTGCTAAAGTGAGCTTTGTCGTGGCAAAAGTCGAGCTGAGCGAAGCGATCCAGGATTACCTCAAGGAGCTCTACAGCCTCGAGGCGGCGGGCGAGCGCGCCACGACGAGCGAGCTCGCTCGTCGGATGGGCGTCTCGGCGCCGTCGGCCACCGGGATGATCAAGAAGCTCGCCGAGCTCGGCCTCGTCGAGCACACGCCGTACAAGGGCGCGTCGCTAACGGAGGAGGGCCACCGGACCGCGCTCGAGGTCGTTCGCCACCATCGGCTACTCGAGCAGTACCTCTCCCAGACGCTCGGCCTCTCGCTCGACGAGGTGCATGCGGAAGCCGATCGGCTCGAGCATGCGCTCTCCGAGGCACTCGAGGCGCACATCGACAAGACGCTCGGCTACCCCACGCACGATCCGCACGGCGACCCGATCCCCGACGCGAACCTCCGCATCGCCGAGAGCGGCCTGCGCAGTCTCGCGGCGCTCGAGACCGGCGACGAGGCGACGATCCGCCGTGTCCCCGACAGCGACGGCGAGCTACTTCGCTACCTGAGCAAGCTGCGGCTGACCCCCGGCCGCCGCGTCCGCATCGCGGGAATCGAGCCGTTCGGCGGCCCGGTCACGGTCGCCGTGGGCAATGCACGCCACCCGATCTCCCGCGAGCTCGCGGGGCTCATCGGCGTCGCGTAGACGCGTCCGTTCTCGCGTACGCGCTTACGGCCAGGCGCTCGCTTGGCGGCGGGCATCGGCCGGTGCCAGGCACCGGCAAGGAGAACAGCGGCCTCACGGCGCGGCGACGTGGCCCGAAAGGCCGAGTCCCGGTGCCAGGCATGGATGAAAAGGCGTCACGAACTGCGCGCGGAAGCCAGGAATTCGCTGCCCAACGGACTCGTCTCCGTCAGCGGCGGTTCTGCCAAGCGGTCGCCTCGGCGATCCGGTCGACGATGGACGGATGCGTGTCGAACCAGACATGCGCCCATTCGGGAGGGTCCGGGTCCTGCAGCGCCGTGTCGGCGAACTCCTCGAACAGCTCCCTCGCCGAGTCGGGGTCCTTGGTCGTCTCGAGCGCGACCCAGTCGGCCTCCATCTCCATCCGCCGCGTGATCAGGTTGTCGAACGGCTGCACGACGAGGCTGACGCCGACCAGGGCGAGCAGCGCCACCGGCACCGCCCGCGGCTGGTAGAGGCCGCCCCAGCGGCGCGCAACCCGCGCCACGACGAAGAGGATCGGCAGGGAGATCAGCGCGTACCACGCGAGGCCTTTCCAGATGTGCCCGCTCTCGTGGTGGCCGTACTCGTGGGCGAGCACGACGCGTACCTCGTCGCGGTCGAACGGCGGCTCGAGCAGCGTGTCCCAGAGCACGACGCGGCGGCTCGGGCCCAGCCCGGCCGCGAACGCGTTCGGCGCTTCGGTCAGGTCGCCGATCTCCTGGACCTTGAGCTCGACGCCCTCCTCACGCGTCGCACGGGCGATCCGGCGCGCATCCGCGGCCAGCGCCGGGTCCGGGTCGCGCTGGTCGGGGACGAGGTACGGGGTCAGGAACGCGAGCAGGAGCGCGAGGGCCGCGAAGACCGGCGCGGCGGCGAACCACCAGCGGTCGCGGAGCGGCGCGGCCAGCGCCATCGTGATCAGCAGCCACAGGCAGATGAACAGGAACTGCGCGCCGAGGACGAGCCAGTTCTCGAGCACCCATTCGACGTAGCCCGCCGTCACGATGTCGTAGCGCTTCTCCCACCAGATGCCGGCGATCGCGAACGGCAGCTGGGCGATCCAGACGAGCGCGAGGCCGATCATCCCGAGCAGCATCCCGGTGCCGATGCGACCGGCCGCCGACTCGCGCGCGAAGCGCCAGCCGCGCCACGCGAAGAGCACGAGCACGACCAGGAGGACGACGTTCGACGCGATGTCGTTCCAGCGGAGGAAGCGCTCGAAGTCCTCGGTCTCGTCGAGCAGGGCCGCGTCGAAGATCTGCGTCTCGTCGACGGACGGCAGCTTCAGGTCATCGGGAACGTCGGTCGGCCAGAGCAGATACGCGGCCACGAGCCAGAGGGCCACGGCCGCGAGCGGGAGGGCGAAGCGTCTCAGGCCGGCAGCTCAGCGGGCGTCGGCGCCAGCTCGGGCTCCGGCTCGGGCTCGGGCTGCCCGAGCGAGGGCCCGCTGTACGGATAGCGGCTCGTCAACAGCCAGAAGTACGCGTTGGTCTGGGCGCCGTAGCGGAGCGCGTACGCCTGCGCCTCGCGGAACGAGCGAGGCATCCGGCCGAGAGCCAGCGCCACGAACCAGCCGAAGAACGCCGCGACGAAGGCGAGCGTGTAGAGCGAGCTCGACACGGCGAACGCCGGGATCGCGAGGAAAATCCGGAAGAGCGTCACGAGCCGGTTCTGGCGCTCTGGCTCGGGTAGCTCGGGGTCGACCGGGTAGCGGCCCGGCGTCCCGGTGAAGCCGGGGAACGGGTTCGCGGTGAGGAACAGGAACGCGCCAACATGGATGACGTAGTGCAGGTACGCGGCGAGGAAACGGTGCAGCGCGCGCGGCAGCCGGCCGATGACCAGCGCGGCGAACCACCCGGCGATGGCTGCGAGGAACGCGACGAGCCCCCAGAGGATCAGCCACACGAAGTGCGGCAGGGTCAGCAGCAGGCGGAAGAACACGGTCAGCCGCGACCGCTTCAGGTCGTCCATCACCGCAAGGCCTACGGGGTGGAGCGGGCCGGTGCTAAGCGGGTCGACCGGGTCGAGGTTCGGGTAGCGGTCGGTGAGGAGCAGCACGTACGCCCAGGCTTGTGCGCCGTAGCGGAGGCCGTACGCCTGGAGGTTGCGGAACCCCATCGGCATCCGCCCGAGCGCGAGGCAGGCGAACCACGCGAAGAGCGCGACCGTCCAGACGATCCCGATGCTCGAGGTCGTCGCCCCGGCGTAGGTGTTTTCGCCTTCACCCGAGGAGTACGAACCGCCCGCGTAGCTCGCGAGGAAGACCGCGGCGAATGTCAGCGCCGGGATCGCGAGCGGCAGGCGGAACAGCGTGATCAGGCGGCGCTGCGGGGCGGGCTCGTCGATCTCGACGTCGATCGGATAGCGATCGGTGCCGGTGAACGACGGGTAAGGGTTCGCGGCGAGCGACAGATAGGCGAATAGCTGGGTGAGGTACCGCACGTAGGCGGCAGTGAGCTTGTGGAGGCCGGCGGGCAGTCGCCCGGCGGCCAGCGTCGCCACCCAGTTCACGACCGCGACGAAGAACATCAGGATCGACCACACGACCGCCCAGAAAAAGTGCGGGATCGCGAGGAGCAGCCGGAAGAAGACGGTGAGGCGCGAGCGCCTGAGGTCGTCCTCCACGGCCAGCCGGACGGGGTGCGGCGAGACCACGCGCCCGGGATTATGCGACACACGTCGGCTTCCCAGAACGCAGGGTTTTCGGGCGCGTCGAGATCCTGGACTGACCGAGCGCCTCGGTCGGCTAGAGGCTTGATGTGATTTAGCGGCCGTCGTAGGCGGCGAGCGCGCGTGCGGGGCGGCCGGCGAGGGTGTTGAGCAGCATCCCGATGGTGAGGGCGAGGATCCGCTGGGCGATCCGAACGGCGAGGCCGGCGGGTGTTCG
>DATFQE010000123.1:0-5501 GCA_035264445.1 Gaiellaceae bacterium
GAGCGCCAGGCCCGCATAGCCGAAGACGCGCTCGATCCAGCTGAACGGCATCACCCACAGCACCAGGGCGAGCGCGACCAACCCGAAGACCAGCAGGGCGCGATACGGCAGGCCCGACAGCAACTGCAGGACGAGCGCGACACCGCCCACCTCGGCGGCGATCGTCAGTAGGTTGACGAACTGGGCGGCCACGAGGGCGACGAGCCCGACCTGGAAGCCCAGGCGCTCGCGCACGGCGTCGAAAACGGCGCGCTCGGAGACGGCGGCGACCCGGCCGCACATCTCGGCGTAGGTGATGATCCCGCCGACGCCGATCACGACGGCCCAGAGCAGCTCGTAGCCGAACGTCGCTCCGGCGGCCGTGTTGAAGACGATGTCCCCGATGTCGACGAACCCGCCGATCGCGGCGAGGATCCCGAGCGCGATCGCGAAGACGTTCTTCACTTCGCGAGCTCGTCGGCGCGGTCGGCCGCGTCGTCGAGCCGCCGGGCCGCCGCATCGGGTTGGTCGGGAAGCTCGTCGAGCGCAGACGAGATCTCGTCGGCGAGCCGGACGAGCCGGCGCTGCTTCAGTTTCGGCTCGAGCTTGTGGACGTCTTCGCGCAGGACCTCTGAGTGCACCCGCGTGAACGGCCCCGTGGACGCGCCGTCGGCGGCGTCGTGAGCCAGGAGCGCGCCCTCGGCCGCGAACGACCCGAGATCCTCGGCCTGCTTCTTCGGATCGGTGGACTCACCACAGCCCGCCACGAGCAGGGCGAGCGCTAGCAAGACGAGGGCAACGCGCACCGGTACGGTTTGCCCCGTGCGCGCGGCTCTCATTCACGAGACCGGCTCGCTCGACGTGATCCGGATCGAAGAGGTTCCCGATCCGGAGCCCGCCGAGGGCGAAGTGCTCGTTCGCGTCGAGGCCGCCGGCGTCAACCGGTTCGACGTCAACCAGCGCAAAGGTGGGGCCTCGTCGTTCCCGCTGGTCCTCGGTAATCCAGGCGATGCGGCGGGCACCCGGGCCGACACCGGCGAGCGGGTCGTCGTCACGAGCGGCAAGGGAACCTACGCCGAGCTGACCGTCGCGGCGGAGGCGAACGTCTTCGCGCTCCCCGACTCGGTCGACGCGGCGCTCGCTGCTGCGCTGCCGACGCCGTACCGCGTTGCCTGGTGGGGCGTCGTTGCCCGAGGCGAGCTCGCCGCGGGACAGACGCTGTTCGTCCAGGGCGGGTCGAGCGCCACGGGCCAGGCCGCAATCGACATCGGTCGGTGGATCGGGGCTTCGGTGTTCGCGACCGCGAGCGAGTCGAAGCACGACCGGCTCCGTGAGCTCGGCGCCGAGCCGCTCGCGTACGACGACGCGCGCGTTCCCGAGCTGGCGGCCGACCTCGTCTGGGAGCCGCTCGGCGCGCGGACGTTCGAGCGCAGCGTCGCCGCCCTCGGCCGCGAAGGACGTCTCGTCACGCCCGGCGCGGTCGGCGACCCGACCGTCTCGTTCAGCGTCTGGGGGATCGTCGGCAAGCGGGCACGGATCGAGGGCGTCGCGGGCCAGGCCTCCCCGCCCGAATCCATCGCCCGGCTCGTCGAAGCGCTCGGGCGCGGCGAGCTCCACCCGTGGGTCGAGCGCGAGCTGCCGCTCGACCAGGCCGCCGAGGCGCACCGCCTGATCGAGGCCGGAGAGGTCGTCGGCCGGGTCGTCGTTCGCCCCTGACCGGCTAGCATCGCGCGCCGTGGACGAGCGCATCGAGCACGTGGTCGTCCTGATGTTCGAGAACCGGTCGTTCGACCACATGCTCGGACACCTGGACCAGGGCCACCTGCCGGCGCTCGACCCGACCCGCGACTCCGTCCCGCTGGACCCCGCGGACGCGGGCTCGGCGCGGGTGCCGGTCTTCTGGCACGAGTCGTACCAGGACATCACCGTCGACCCCGGCCACGGCTTCGAGGACGTCATGCGCCAGCTGACCGGCCGAGAGCAGGGCTGGACGAGGCCCTACCGGCTGACGAGCAACGGGTTCGTCTGGAACTACGCCAAGCGCAAGAACAAGAAGGGCGAGGGCCCGAAGAGAGCGAACGAGATCATGGGCTGCTACCCGGCGGACAAGGTGCCCGTGCTCTCGACCCTGGCGAGCGAGTTCGCCGTGTGCACGCGCTACCACTGCTCGCTCCCGAGCGAGACCTGGCCGAACCGCCTGTTCGCCGCCGCCGGGACCTCCTACGGCGGCATGGCGGGCAACCCGAAGAACAACGACGGCAAGAAGACCGTCTTCGACCTGGTCGAGGGGTCGGGGCGGAAGTCAGGCGTCTTCGCCGGCGACGTGGCGCAGGTGCTGACGTTCGGCCGTCGCATGGTCAACCGGACCAGGCAGATGCGGCATTTCAAGGGCGCGGTGCGCGACCGCAAGCTGCCGTCGTACGTGTTCATCGAGCCGCGGCATTTCGACTCACCGTTCGGGAAGTGCGACAGCCAGCATCCGACGTCTCAGTACTTCGGGCTCCTCACAGGGACGGGCGACGTCGCGCGCGGCGAGCGGCTCCTGGCCGAGGTGTACACGACCCTCCGCTCCGTTCCGGAGGTCTGGGAGAAGACGCTCCTCCTGATCACGTACGACGAGCACGGCGGGTTCTACGACCGGGTGCCACCGCCGCAGGTGCTGTTGACGGGCGAGAAGGGCGACAAGCACGAGTTCCCGTTCGACCTGCTCGGCCCGCGCGTGCCGATGGTTGCCGTCTCGCCCTGGATCGAGCAGGGAACGGTCGAGCACGAGACGACCTTCGAGCACTGCTCGATCTCGGCGACGGTGCGGGACGTGTTCGGGATCACGGACACGCTCAGCAAGCGCGAGTCCACCGCGCCGTCGCTCGCGAGTCTCCTGAACCGAGACGCGCCGCGAGGGGCGGGCGAGACTCCCGACCTGGCCGCACACGCCGCCGCGCCGCGTGCAGCGCCCGAGCTCGTCCCGCCCGAGCAACCGCTGGACGACTTCCAGGAGGATCTGCTCGAGATGATGGACGAGCTCGAAGGCAGGCCGAGGGCCCGGGCCGCGGAACCACCTGTCGCGGGCACGGCGGCCCCGCGCGTCGTCGAGTTCGTGGAGCGGAACTACCCCGAGGAACCGCTGTCGCGGTAGCCGAGTGCGCCCGGCAAGATTCGAACTTGCGACCTCTGCCTCCGCAGGGCAGCGCTCTATCCCCTGAGCTACGGGCGCGAGGCGACCTAGTGTAGCCGGGCCCTACGGCCCTCGACGACGAGCTCCGCGTCGTCGGGCACCTCGGTTCGGACGTAGCCGAGCGCCCGGCCGGGGACCGAGCTGGTGACCCGGCCGACGACCTTTCCGTCGAGCTCGAGCTCCGCTTCGGATGCGGGAGCGTGGTCGTCCTCGAGCGCGAGGATGCGAAGGCGCCGGTTCGCCTTGCCGCGGTAGTGAAGGCGCGCGATCGGCTCCTGGCCGGGGTAGCAGCCCTTCGTGAACGAGATCGCCCGCTCTACCAGTCCCGCCTCGGCGGGAAGGACGCGGTCGTCGATCTCGGCCCCGAAGCGAGGCGTGCCGGCGTCGATCCGCAGCCGCTCGAGCTCGTCGGCTTCACCGTCGGCGTCCACGTCGAGCACCTCGCGAGCGGGGACGCCGTAATCGGCCGTCGGGATGCCGTCCCCCTCGCCGAGGACGACCGTCGACGTGTGCTCCTCCGGCTCGATCACGCACTTCGCGGCGAAACGGCCTCGGGCGAGCTGTGCGCGGACGACCTCGCCGAGCTCGGGCTCGGTCAGGAGCAGGAAATCGTCCTCGCCGCGGCGCACGACGACGAGCGGGGCGATCACGCGAGCCTTCGGCGTCAGCAGCAGCGCCTCGCGGCTCTCTCCCGGCGCGAGCGTCGCGACCTCGTTCGAGACCATGCGCTCGAGGTAGTCGGCCGCGTCGGGCCCCGCCACGCGGACGAAGGCGCGCGGCCGCCGGTAGGAGCGAGTGAGGACGGTGTCCACGCATCTAGTGTAGGGAGCCAATGTTCCGCTCCCGGGCCGAGAAGAAGGTTGCGGACGCCGGGTACGACCCCGCCCGCCTGCCTCCCGGTCAGTACCTGACCGAGAAGTGGCCCGTCCTCCATGCGGGGAACGTTCCGGACACCGACCTCGCGACGTGGGACTTCAGGGTCTTCGGCGAGGTCGAGACGCCGGCGACGCTGAGCTGGGACGAGCTCCAAGCGCTCCCGAGCACGGAGATCCAGCGCGACATCCACTGCGTTACACGGTGGAGCAGGTTCGACGCTCGCTTCCGCGGCGTGCACTGGAGCGAGCTCGCGAAGCTGGTGCAGCCGAAACCGTCCGGCCGCTACGTCGTCGCCCACGCCGAACAGGGCTTCACCGCGAACGTGCCGCTCCGCGCCCTCGAGGACGACGATGCGCTGATCGCCTACGAGGCCGACGGCGAGCCGCTGACGCCCGAGCACGGGTGGCCGCTTCGGCTCGTCATCCCGTCGAAGTACTTCTGGAAGAGCGCCAAGTGGCTCCGCGGCATCGAGCTGACGGCGAGCGACCAGCCCGGCTTCTGGGAGCGCTACGGCTACCACAACGACGCGGACTACTGGCAGGAAGAACGGTACGCGTTTTAGCAGGGGGAAACCCGGTTTCCCCCCGAAAACGAGAAACGGCCCCCGGGGGAGGGCCGCTTCGCGAGGGGGTGGGGAGGTGGGTAGCCCAGGTATCGGCGGTCGCCGCGCGAGGGCGATCCCCCAAACAAGTGAATCGCAGAAATAAGAGGGGCCGGCTTTGCCGGCCCCTCTGACGTTCAGAAGAACCCCAAAAGAAGGGGGCTCACGGGGGAAACATGGTTTCCCCCGTGCTACTTACATCATCCCGCCCATGTCGGGCATGCCCGCGCCGGCCCCGGCCGGAGTCTTCTCGGGCGCCTCGGCCACGACGGCCTCGGTGGTGAGGATGTTCTTGGCGATCGACGCGGCGTTCTGCAGCGCCGAGCGGGTGACCATCGTCGGGTCGATGATCCCGGACTTGACCAGGTCCTCGACCTCGCCGGTGTCGACGCTCAGCCCGTGGCCCTTGGTCGCCTGGCGGACCTTGTCGACGACGACCGAGCCCTCCATGCCGGCGTTGTCGGCGAGCTGCCGCACCGGCTCCTCGAGCGCACGCACGATGATCTGTGCGCCGGTCTTTTCGTCACCCTCGAAGCCGTCCAGCTTGACCGACTTGATCGCGTTCAGGAGCGCGACGCCGCCGCCCGGGACGATGCCCTCCTCGAGTGCGGCCCGGGTCGCCTGCAGCGCGTCCTCAACGCGGTGCTTCTTCTCCTTCATCTCGGTCTCGGTCGCAGCGCCGACCTTGACGACGGCGACGCCGCCGGCCAGCTTCGCGAGCCGCTCCTGGAGCTTCTCGCGGTCGAAGTCGGAGTCGGTGTTCTCGATCTCGGACTTCAGCTGCTTGATCCGGGCCTTGATGCCCTCGGCGTCACCGGAACCGTCGATGATCGTCGTCGTGTCCTTCGTGACGACCACGCGGCGGGCCCG
>DATFQE010000124.1:0-9542 GCA_035264445.1 Gaiellaceae bacterium
CGCGCTCTGACTTCTGAGGCGCTCCACGAGCCAGCCGACGATGACGCCGGCGATCACGAGCACCCCGACCGGCAATGTGACGTTGTCGAGCTGGAACGGGTCGTCGAAGCGCTCGGACCTGAGCTCTTCGAACGTCGCGAGCACCGGCGCGAACGCGAACGGCAGCAGGATGCCGCCCCAGAGGCCGTAGCGGAGCGCAGCCTCGATGACAGGGATGAACACCGCCTGGCGGACGGGCGTCCCGGCCTCGAACGAGTAGATCAGGACGTACGACGCGACGACGGCCGAGTCGAACAGGAGCGCGGCGAAGCCGATCCGGCGCAGCGCACGGACGCGCAGGTCGCGCCGGCTGAGCCAGAAGAGCACGAGCGCTCCGGCGGTGAACGCGGCCGTCGTCGTCCACGCCAGCCGCTCGTAGCGCGCGTTCGGGTAGTCGTCGCCAACGACGAAGAGCTGGAAGAGCGCGAAGGCGACCGCGCCGAGGCGCACCCGGGCGACCCAGCGCTCCGTCTCGAGGAGCGCACGGAGGGTCACGTCAGTCCACTCCGGCGCGCTCGTCCAGCCTCGCGCAGGCCCACTGGGCGTATTCCTTCAACATCGGGTCCGTCATGGAGTGGTCGGCGATCGCACGGTCCTCCTGGCGGCCGGCGTTGCCGAGCGCCACCAGGGCGTTTCGCTTCAGGAAGCGGCCGTCCTTCCGCGGCACGAACAGCCGCTCGTAGCGACGCGCGAGCTCGTCGGCGTCGGACTCGAGCCACTCCACGAGCGAGACATTGGCCTCGGCGCCTTCGGGCAGCGGTTCCTCGGCACGGCGCTTCTCGACGCCGCGGTTCCACGGGCACACGTCCTGGCAGATGTCGCACCCGTAGACGCTCGCTCCGAGCTCCTCGCGGTAGGCCTCGGGGATGTCGTTCGCCGTCTGCGTCCAGTAGGACAGGCAGCGGGTCGCGTCGAGCGTGCCCGCCTCGGCGAGCGCGTCGGTCGGGCAGGCGTCGATGCACAGGCGGCACGAGCCGCAGTCGAGGTCGAGCGGAGGCGTCGGCTCGAGCTCCGCAGTCGTGACGAGGGTGCCGAGGACGACCCAGGAGCCGAAGCGCCGGGTGATCAGGAGCGTGTTCTTGCCGTAGAAGCCGACGCCCGCGCGGGCCGCGGCCTCGCGATCGACGTGCTGGTTCTCGTCGACGAGCACGCGGTACTCGCCGCCGAGGCTTCGCCCGAGCGCGTCGAGCCTCTCGCGCAGCTGGGCGTACGCGTCGCGCCAGGTGTAGCGCGACAGGCGGCCCTCGCCCGGCTGCGGGTCGGGCGCATCGGCGTAGTAGCAGACCGCCGCCGACACGACCGCGCGCGCACCCTCGAGCAGCCTCTCCGGGTGACAGGACTCCTCCGGCCGGGCCATCGTGAAGCGCATGTCGGCGAAGAGCCCGCGCGCGCGCCGCTCGCGGATGTGCCGCTCAGTGTCCGCGTAGGGACCGACGGGCGCGGCGCCGACGACGTCGAGCCCGAGCTCCGCGCCGACCTGGTCCAGCTCTGCGGCCGTCATACCGCGAATTGTGCCTCCCGCGGCGGGTACGATCGCCGCCCTTGAAGGCGATCCGCATCCACGACGACGGCGGGCCCGAGGTCCTGCGCTACGAGGATGCGCCCGATCCGGAGCCCGCCGGGGGCGAGGTTCTGATCTCGCTTCGCGCCGCGTCGTTGAACCGGCTCGACGTCTGGGTCAGGCGTGGTCTCCCGTCGGTGCCGAAGCCGCGGATCCTCGGGGCTGACGGCGCCGGCGTGGTTGCCGGGCTCGGCGACGGTGTGGCTGGGTTCGCCGACGGCGATCGCGTCGTGATCAACCCCGGGCTCGAACACGGCGACGGCCGCATCACCGTGATCGGCGAGCACACCGACGGGACGCACGCCGAGCTGATCGCGGTGCCCGCGGAGAACGTCCATCCGCTCCCCGAGGGGCTGACCTTCGAGCAGGCGGCGGCTTTCCCGCTCGTCTACGAGACGGTCTACCGCATGCTCGTGACGCGCGCCGGCCTGCGCGAGGGCGAGTGGGTGCTGGCGTGGGGCGTCGGAAGCGGCATCGGCACGGCCACGCTGGCGCTCGCAACGGCCCTCGGGGCGCGCGTGATCGCGACGTCGTCCAGCGACGAGAAGCTCGCGCGGGCGGCCGAGCTCGGCGCCGAGGTGACGGTCAACCATGCGTCCGACGACGTGGCCGCGCGCGTGAAGGAGGCGACCGGCGGCCGCGGGGCAGACGTCGTCGTCGAACACGTCGGCGAAGCGACCTGGCAGACGTCGTTGGCGGCCGCGGGCCGGGGTGCGCGCGTCACCGTGTGCGGCGCGACCACGGGCCCGAACCCGAAAGCAGCTTTGCACCGCGTCTGGTGGAAGCAGCTCTCCATCCTCGGCTCGACGATGGGCACGAGAGCGGACTTCGCCGGCGCGTACGAGCTGGTCGCCGCGGGCCGTGCGCCGGTTGTCGTCGACTCGGTCTTCCCGCTCGCGGAGGCGCGCGCCGCGCACGAGCGCATGGAGCGCGGCGAGCAGATGGGCAAGATCGTCCTGCGGATTCCCGATTAGCTCGGCTACTCGGGCGTTACGTACGCCGCGGTCAGCCCGCCGTCAACGAGCAAGGTCGCCGCGTTGACGTACGACGACTCGTCGCTCGCCAGGAACAGCGCGGCGTGGACGATCTCCCGCGGCTTCGCGAGCCGTCCCATCGGCCAGTGCACCCGGCGGCGTTCGAGGGCGGCCGGGTCGTCGCCGAAGATTCGCAGCAGCAGTGGCGTCTCCACGGGCCCCGGGCAGAGAGCGTTGACCCGCACGCCCCGGCGCGCGAACTGCACGCCGAGCTCCCGGGAAAGCGAGAGGACGGCCCCTTTGGAGGCTGTGTACGAGATCTGCGACGTCGCCGCCCCGATCACGGCGACGAACGAGGCGACGTTGATCACCGAGCCGCCACCGCGCTCGAGCAAGTGCGGGATTCCGTACTTGCAGCAGAGGTAGACGCCCTTCGTATTCACGTCCTGCACGCGTTGCCAGGCGTCGGGATCGGTCTCGAGGATCGAGCCGTCGTCGGCCGGCGAGATGCCCGCGTTGTTGTAGAGGACGTCGATTCCGCCGTAGCGCTCGGCCGTTGCCACGTACATCGCCTCGACGCTCGGCGCGTCGGCGACGTCGACCTCGTACGCGAACGCGTCGCGTGCCTCCCCCGCGGTGGCTTCGGCCGCGGCGCCGTCGACGTCGGCGACGCACACGCCGGCCCCCTCGGCTGAGAAGAGAAGCGCCGCCTCGCGTCCCATGCCGCCGCCGGCGCCCGTGATCACCGCGACCTTGCCCTCGAGCCTCCCGGCCATCGCTACGCCTCCGTCGACACGAACACGTTCTTGACCTCGGAGTAGCTCTCGAGAGCATGCATCCCGAGCTCTCGCCCGAACCCGGACTGCTTGAAGCCGCCGAAAGGCGTCGCCACTCGCACGGAGCTATTGGAGTTGACGGAGAGGACGCCCGAGTCGATCCCCCGCGCGACCCGGAGAGCGCGCGCGCCGTCGCGCGTCCAGATCGACCCGGAGAGGCCGTACGGCGTGTCGTTCGCCACCCGGATCGCCTCGGCTTCGTCCTCGAAGGGAATCAAGGCGGCGACCGGGCCGAACACCTCCTCGCGCGCCACGCGGTCGGCGTTCGTCGCCTCCACGAGGGTGCAGGGGAACCAAAAGCCGGGTCCGTCGGGAACGTTGCCACGAAAGACAACGTTACCGTCGGCGTAGGACGACACCGTCTCGCGATGCTGCGCCGAGATCAGCGGCCCCATCTCGGTCGCGTCGTCCGCGGGATCGCCCACGCGCACCCGCGACGTCGAATCCACGAGCAGCTCGACGAAGCGGTCCCACGCGGACTGCTCGACGAGGATCCGCGAGCGCGCGCAGCAGTCCTGACCGGCGTTGTCGAAGACGGCGTACGGAGCGGCCGCGGCCGCCCGCTCGAGGTCGGCGTCGGCGAAGACGACGTTCGCCGACTTGCCGCCCAGCTCGAGCGTCACACGCTTGACCGTCTCGGCGGCGCCGCGCATCACCGACGCGCCGACCTCCGTCGACCCGGTGAAGGCGATCTTCGCCACGTCGGGATGCTCCACCAGGCGTTGCCCCACGACGCGGCCCGGCCCGGCAACGACGTTCACGACACCGTCGGGGATCCCCGCCTCCAGGACGAGCTCGGCGAGCCGCAGCGCGGACAGCGGCGTGAGCTCGGCCGGCTTGAGGACGACGGTGTTGCCGCACGCCAGCGCCGGCCCCAGCTTCCAGCTCGCGATGTTGAGCGGGAAGTTCCACGGGACGATCAGGCCGCAGACGCCGAGCGGCTCGCGGAACGTCAGGTCGACTCCGCCGTCCACGGGGATCGTCTCGCCGTGGTGCTTGTCCACGGCGCCTGCGTAGAAGTGGAAGACGCTCGCGACCATCGCGACCTCGGCGCGCGCGCCGGCGATCGGCTTGCCGACGTTCTCTGACTCGATTCGCGCCAGCTCCTCTGCGTGCTCCTCGACGAGCGAGGCCAGCCGACGCAGGAGCCGCGCTCGATCGGCGACCCCTACGGCTCGCCACGCGGGAAACGCCGCCCGCGCCCGAGCGACGGCCTCGTCCACCTCGTCGATGCCCGCCGGCTCGAGCTCGGCGATCGTCTCCTCCGTCGCCGGATTGACCACGGTGAGCGACATCAGCCCTGTGCCTCCCGGTACCGACGCGCCTCTTCGACGAGCGCCCTGAACAACTCCAAGCTTTCGCTGCGCTCCGGATGCCAGAGCACGCCGAGCGCGAACCTCTTGGCCGGATCCTCGAGCGCTTCGACCGTCCCGTCCGCCGCCCAGGCGACCTCGTCCAGCCCGGCACCGATCCGGCCGAGGGCTTGGTGGTGCTCGCTCGCCACGGGCGAGCGTCGACCGAGCAGACCCGCGAGACGGCTCCCCTCGCGGACGGTGACCTCGTGCTCGGCGGTCGTCCCCTTCCCGTCGCCGTGGAGGTACGGCGAGGCGTTGCGCCCCGCGAGGTCCTGGAGGATGTCGCCGCCGCGCAGGATGTTGAGCAGCTGCGAGCCACGGCAGATCGCGAGCACGGGCATGTTCCGCTCGAGCGCCGCTTCGAGCAGCGCGAGTTCCGCATGATCCTGCTCCGGTCGTGTGCCCGCCATTGCCGGATGCTCGTCGCCGCCGTAGAGCGCCGGATCGATGTCGATGCCGCCGGTCACGACCAGCCCGTCGAGGCGATCGAGCGTCTCGCCGACCGCAGCGTCGTCCGGCGGGAGTTGAACCGGCCGACCGCCGGCGGTGGAGACGGCGCGAACGTAGGCGAACGGCGTCAGCGCTGCCGGCGAGCTCCAGTGGCCCCAGCGGACGCCTTCCACGAAGGACGTGACGCCGATCACGGGCTTCATCGACGCCGCTCCCCGAATTCACGCGCCTCGTCGACGAGCGCGCGGAAGAGCGCGAAGTCCTCCCCCTCTTCGGGATGCCAGAGGACCCCGACTGCGAAGCGCTTGTCCGGGTCCTCGAGCGCCTCGACCGTTCCGTCGTCGGCCCACGCCGCCTCGTGCAAACCGTCGCCGAGCCGGCCGTAACCCTGGTGGTGATGTGATTTCACCGGTGCGTGCTCGCCGAGCAGGGTTCCGACGCGCGAACCGGGATCGAGCCGGACCGAATGCTCGGAGAACTGACCCGGCTCGTGCTTGTGACGCTCGTGTCCGAGCTCGTCGGGCAGGTGCTGGACGAGATCGCCGCCGCGCGCGACGTTCAGCAGCTGCGATCCGCGGCAGACTGCCAGGACGGGCATGTCTCGCTGGAGCGCTTCCTGAAGCAGGCGCAGCTCGGCCTGATCGCGTTCGCGCCGAGGCGCGTCGGTCTCCGCGTGCGCATCCGCGCCGTACAGGCCCGGGTCGACGTCGCCGCCGCCCGAGAGAATCAGCCCGTCGAGGACCCCGAGCGTCTCCTCGAGCGCATCCTCGCTCGGCGGCACGATGAGCGGCCGGCCACCCGCGTGCTCGACCGCCCGTACGTAGCTGAGCGGAATCAGCGCCGCCTCCTCGTTCCAGACGCCCCACTGAATCTGCTCGGCGTACGACGTGATGCCGATCAGCGGCTTCATCAGCCGTCTCCGGCGCGCAGCCCGTCGATCCCCACCATCGGCAGGACTTTATGCGAGCCGGCTGTACGGGCGACTACGTCGTCACAGGCCTCCGGCGGCGGCGCGCTCTCAACGAGACGCAGCCGGCGGCGAGCAGGAAGGCGATGCCCGCCGCACCCAGAAGCCGCTTCGCGAGGGCATCCTCGGAGCGGCCGGTTCCCGTGAGCTCCGTGGCAGGCGCCGCCTCGGGGTCACTGACCGCGAAGGTCTTCGTGTCGACCAGCGCCAAGGGCCTCGTCCCGTCGTCCAGCACGAGGCGCGAGCCGGCGCGATCGACGCGGAGGCGCGGCGTGCCCAGGTCACGCACCGTCAACGAGTCCAGGTCGATGCAACGAGCGGTCCGGCCGCGCGTGTCGAGCGCATGGATGAACGGGTGCTCCCCGGCGCCGTCGTAGAGCGTGTAGGCCCAGCGCCCGTCCGCGCTCGTCGTCCGCGTCAGGGGGAGGCCGCGCATCGCCTCGTCCCGCTCGCGTGGGTCGACGATCTGGCCGCGGTTCAGGCGCGAGCGCGCGACGTCGTAAGTGCGCACGGCGTAGCGAGTCGGATCCTTCGGCGCGACGTACTGGATCAGGTAGAGGTTGCGGCCGTTCGGGGAGATCGCGTCGAAGCTGAAATCGCCCGGGAGCGTGACGATGTGCCGAACGCGGAGCCTGCGCGCGTCGAGAACCGCGAGCCTGGTCGCGCGCTGCGGAAACGAGACCCGGGGCCGGATCAGGACGAGCGTGCGGCCGTCGGCAGACAGGCCCGCAGGCGAACCGTCCAGCGCGACGGCGGGAATCGTGAACGCGCCGGGCAAAAACGTCCAGCCGAGCGCGCGGCCGCCGGCGCGCTGCACGCGCGCGACGACGCTGTGGCCGTTCCCGCGGAGCGCGACGTACCGGACTCCTTCGGTCGCGACGCCGTTCTGCGCGGTGATTCCTTCGCCGCCCGCGTCGTCGACCGGAACCGGCAAGCCGTCGCCGTGTGCGGCTGCCGCCATCGGTCCAAGCGCCATCGCGAGCGTGAGTCCGAGCAACGTGCTGCGCATGAGGTTCTCCTTCCGACTCGCCGTCGAAGGGAGTACACCGGCGGCGCCTCGAGAGGTCCCGGGTCAGCCGCGCTCGAACAGCCGCTCGCGCTCGTAGCAGGTGACGACCTCGTCGAAGAGGCGCTGCTCCGTGCGCGCGTAGTTGAGGTAGTGGTCGACGACGTCGTCGCCGAGCGCGGGTCGCGCGATCCGTCCCTCTTCCAACGCCGCGATCGCGTCGCGGAGCGTGTGCGGGAAGCGCTCGGCGTCGGACTCGTATGCGTTTCCCTCGAGCGGCGGCGGCAGCTCGAGCCCGTTTTCGATCCCGTCGAGGCCCGCGGCCAGCAGCGCCGCGAACGCGAGATAGGGATTGACGTCGCCGCCGGGTATCCGCGTCTCGGTGCGCAACGCGCGGTCGTGACCGACGATGCGAAAGCCGCAGGTGCGGTTGTCGTGACCCCAGGCGAGCGTGGTCGGCGCCCAGCTCCCGGCGGCGTAGCGCTTGTACGAGTTGATCGTCGGCGCGACGAAGACCGCGAGCTCTCGGAGGCCGGCGATCTGGCCGGCGAGATACTGCGCGAACACCTCCGACTCGCCGGCGAATGCGTTCTCGCCGTCCCTCCAGAGGCTCGAGTGGATGTGGCACGAGTTCCCGATCCAGGAGTGATCGGGCTTTGCCATGAACGTGATCGAGCAGCCGTTCAGGTACGCGATCTCCTTGGCGCCGTTTTTGTAGATCACGTGGTTGTCGGCCATCGTGACGGCGTCCGCGAAGCGGAAGTTGATCTCGTGCTGACCGGGCCAGGCCTCGCCTTTCGACGCCTCGACACGGATGTCGGCGGCCTGCATGCCGTTGCGGATCTGACGCATCAGCGGCTCGTCGTAGGTGGTCGCGAGGATGTGGTAGTCGAGGATGTACGGCACCGACGGGGTCAGGTCGCGAAAGTGCTTCGCGTGCGCCTCGGCGTAGCTCTCCTTGAGCAGGAAGAACTCGAGCTCCGAGCCGAACATGGGCTCGTAGCCGAGCTCGTTCGCGCGGTCGACCTGCCGCTTCAGGACCTGGCGCGGCGAGGGCGCGACCGGCGAGCCGTCGTGCCAGGCGACGTCGCAGAGAACCAGCGCGGTGGCGTCGAGCCAGGGGATCCGCCTCAGCGTCACGAGGTCGGGCACGAGACGGAAGTCGCCGTAGCCCTGCTCCCAGCTCGCGATCCCGTACCCGGGGACGGGGTCCATCTCCATCTCGAGGGCGAGCAGGTAGTTGCAGCCTTCGACGCCGTGGTCGAGCGAGTCTTCGAGGAAGTACTCGGCGTGGAGACGCTTCCCGAGCAGGCGGCCCTGCATGTCGGTGAAGGCGACGACGACCGTGTCGATTGCGCCGCTCTCGACCTCGGCCCGGAGCCCGTCCGCGCTCAGCATCGCGAGGACTCTACTCAGGTGCCTGGGTCTAGGATCGCCGGTTCGTGGACGTCGAGAGAATCGCCGCGCGTGTGTGGCCGGGACGGCGCGTCGAGATCGAGCCGCTCGGCGGCGGGATCACGAACCGCAACTTCCGGGTCGATACGGACGGCCGGTCCTACGTCCTTCGGATCGGCGGCAAGGACACCGAGGTGCTCGGGATCGACCGGCGCGCGGAGTACCAGGCGGCGAGCGTCGCGGCGTTGCTCGGCGTGGGCCCTGACGTGGTGGCGTTCGTCGAGCCCGAGGGCTACCTCGTGACGACGTTCGTGGAAGGCGCGGCCGCGCCGCCTGAGGAGATTCGACGTCCCGAGGTGCTCGCGGAGGTCGCCGGGCTCCTGCGCCGTGTGCACGACGGGCCGGCGTTACCGGCCCGGTTCAACTCGTTCCGCGTCGTCGAGGCGTACCGGGCGAGCGCGATCACGTACGGCGTCGACGTTCCCGCAGCGTACGAGGAGGCGAAGGCGACGGCCGACCGAGTCGAGGCGGCACTCGGACCCCAGCCGCCGGCGGCGTGTCACAACGACCTCCTGAACGCGAACTTCATCCGCAGCCCCGACGGGATCCGGATCGTGGACTGGGAGTACGCCGGGATGGGCGACCGGTTCTTCGATCTCGCGAATTTCTCGGTGAACCACGAGCTCGACGAGGACGGCGAGTCGGCTTTCCTGAGCGCCTACTTCGGCGAGGCGCGGCCGCGCGACGCCACGCACCTGCGCCTGCTCCGGTTCATGTCCGACTTCCGCGAGGCGATGTGGGGCGTGCTCCAGCAGGGCATCTCGGAGCTGGGCTTCGACTTCGCGGACTACGCCGAGCGTCACTTCGAGCGGCTGCGGCGGACGGCGGCGAGCGGGGCGTTTCGGGCCGCGCTGCGCGACGCTTGACCGTGGACCCACCGAGCACCCCCCACCCACCCA
>DATFQE010000125.1:0-15991 GCA_035264445.1 Gaiellaceae bacterium
ACGCACCCGCGCTCCGCCCAGTACGCCTGGAGCGAGGCCAGCATGTCTTGGTAGGTTGGCGCCGCCACGGGGTCCGAGCATCGTAGAGGAGGTTCTGATTCGTCCCTGGTCGGTCGACCTGCGCGGAAGGCTCGAGGAAGCAACGGTCGTCAGCGAGGCGCTCCGCGGCAACCCGCTCGGCGATGCGCACGAGCGCCCGATCTGGGTGTACCTGCCGCCGGCCTACGACGCCGACCCGCCTGAGGCCTATCCCTCGATCTACGTGATCCAGGGCCTCACCGGCCAGATCGACATGTGGCGGAACCGGAGCGCGTTCCGCCCCAACGTGGTGGAGCTCGTGGACGAGCTCTTCGCCGACGGCTCGGTGCCGCCGGCGCTCGTCGTCTTCGTCGACGCGTGGACCTCGCTCGGCGGCAGCCAGTTCCTCGACTCGCCCGGGACCGGGAACTACCACACCTACCTCTGTGACGAGGTCGTGCCCTGGGTCGACGGGCGCTACCGGACGATCGCCGAGCGTGAGCACCGCGCGATCACCGGCAAGTCGAGCGGCGGCTACGGCGCGATGGTCACGCCCATGCTCCGGCCCGACCTGTGGGGCGGCCTGGCCACGCACGCCGGCGACGCCCTGTTCGAGAACTGCTACCTGCCCGAGTTCAGGCAGGTCGCGCGCGTCCTGCGCGACGAGTACGGCGGGTCGTACGAGCGCTTCTGGGACGACTTCCGCTCACGGCCCGCGTTCGCCAAGCAAAGCGATTCGTACGTGCTCGACGTCTGGTGCATGGCCGCTTGCTACTCGACCGATCCGGACGGCACCGTGCGGCTGCCGTTCGAGCAGGCGACGGGCCGCATCCGGCCCGAGATCTGGGATCGCTGGCTCGCGTGGGATCCCGTCCGGATGGTCCCCGACCACGCGGAGATCCTCCGCGGGTTGCGTGCGGTGTACATCGACTCGGGCAGCCGCGACCAGTTCTACCTCGACCTCGGCGCCGAGGCCTTCCGCGCCGCGCTCGAGCGGATCGGCGTCACGGACGTGTTCTTCGAGCTCTTCGACGCGACGCACAGCGCGATCGAGTACCGGTACCCGCTCGCGATTCGCTACCTCGCGGAACGGCTCGCCGCGCCGGTCACCGCCGGTCCCGTTCGAGCAGGCGCTCCCCCGGTTTCGTAAAGCCGAACTTCTGTACCGAGGCCGCGCTTCACCGCGCGAGCGTCTTCAGCCGGAAGCCCCCGTGGTACTCGTAGGTCGACGTGACGACCCCGAGCGCCTCGGCGGCCGCCCGCGGCGGTAATGGAACGACGTTCGCCTCGGCGAGGGGACGGTTGAGCAGCCCCTCGATCCCGACGATGCCCTCGGCCGAGAGCGGCAGCGACCCGCTCGCGCACCCGCCGCACACGGCGCCGCCCGCCCGTGGCGAGAAGCCGGCGAGCGCCGTCTCCGAGCCGCACTCGGCGCAGCTCGTCAGGTGCGGCAGGTAGCCGGAGAGCCACAGGAGCTTGAGCTGGAACGAGAGCGCGAGCGGGTCACGTGCCGGGGGACCCGCGGCGACCGCGGCCTCGTCGAGCGCGTCGAGGAACCTCGTCAGCGCCGTGAACGCGCGCGAGCTGGCCTCCTGCTCGGGAAACAGCCGCAGCATCGCCTCGAGGCCGACGAGGCCGACGCCGAGCCGCGCGGAGTCCTCGCGCGCCGCGCGATGCGAGCGCACGAGGTCGACGCCCGTGACGGTGTGCAGCTCCCCGCCGCCCTGGTGGAGCATCATCTCGACGTGGCTCAGCGGCTCCAGGCGCGCGCCGAAGCGCGACTTGGTGCGCCGCACGCCCTTCGCCACGGCACCCACGCGCCCGCGCTCGAGCGTGTACAGGTGCAGCACGCGATCTGCCTCGCCCAGCCGCAGCGAGCGAAGCACGACCGCCTCGGTCTTGTACGTCCGCCCCATCGGTGGCAAGTGTAGAGAGGCCACCCGCCGGGAACGTCTACGTTTCGAGGCGAGATGCCGAGGGTCACGATGTACACGACGCGCTGGTGCGGCTACTGCGTCCGGGCGAAGGCGCTGCTCGAGTCGCGCGGTCTCGAGTACGACGAGATCAATCTGGACGACGACCCGCACTTCCGCCGCACGCTCCACGAGCTCACGGGGGGCTGGACGGTGCCCCAGATCCTCATCGACGGCGAGCCGATCGGCGGCTACACCGAGCTCTGGCGGCTGGACAAGTCGGGCGAGCTCGCCGGGATCGCGGCCTAGCGGACCGAGACGGGCGTCCCGGTCGACAGCAAGCGGTTCAGCCGCGTGATGTCGCTGTTTCGCATGCGGATGCAACCGTGCGAGATGCGTCCGGGAATGAGACCTGGGGCGTTCGTGCCGTGGATCCCGATGAACCCTCCGCCCGGCCAGTCCGTCAGAACCGCGGAACGCGCCGAGAGACCGAAGGCGTACGGCCCGTAGATCGCGTTGCCGTAGCAGCAGAGCTTCATGCGGATGTAGTACTCGCCTCGGGGGGTCGGCCAGTGCGGCTGCCCGACGCCGATCCGAGCGCGGAAGACCTTCTTTCCCGCCTTGTAGAGGGTGGCGGTGAAGTTGGCGCGGTTCACGACGAGCCGTGTGCGGACGAGCCGGAAAGCACCGAGGTCGGCGCGCCGCACCCAGCCGACCGAGCTGTTGGGCAGCTTCGCGAGGCGCACCTTCACCCACTCCTTGCCCTTGATCCGGCGCGCCTCGAGCAGCGCGACGATGTTCTGTGTGTTCTCGGGCGTCAGAAACGGGAGCACGTCGACGACGCGCGCTGAGCGGGACGGCCCCGAGCGCGCCGCGGTCCGGTTGCGGAGCTTGGCCCAGCGGTACGTGTGGTTGACGCCGCTCAACGTTCGCACCGCCGGCGGCTCGGGCTTGCGCTTCGCCGGAGGCGGCGAGGTCGAGCCCATGTGGCTGCCGATCCGGGCGTTCAGCACCGGGCCGCCCGTCGCCGAGGCCGCGAGCTGAATGCTGAGCGTCGACCCGGTGAGCGTCGACCCGGGTGAGGCCTTCAGCTTCGTGCCGTCCGCCGGCGTCGGCGCCTGCCGCGCTACGGCGAGCGCGCCGGGGCGCGCGGACGCCGTGCTCGCGACAACCGCAAACACGAACAGACAGAGAAGCGCGCACGCCGCACGCCCATGAGCCGGGAGGCCCCTCATGAGCCGGGCGGCAATATACATGGGATCTCGGACGACGAGAGAGCGGCGGCTAGAGCACGGTGACCGGCGTGCCGACGGGCATCAGCCGGGCGAGCCGCAGAATGTCCGGGTTCTTCATCCGGATGCAGCCGTGCGAGACCGCGCCTGGCAGGAGCTGCGGCTTGTCGGTCCCGTGGATGCCGATGTAGCCGCCGCCGGGCCAGCCGGTCAGGTTCGGAGCGCGTCCGCTCGTGCCGAACGCGATCGGGCCGTACATCGGGTCGCTGAAGCCCGCGAGCTTCATGCGCACGTAGAACTCTCCGCGGGGCGTCGGGAGGTACGAACGGCCGACGCCGACGGGCGCGCGCAAGATCGCCTTACCGCGTCGAAGCAGCGTCGCGGTCATGCGCGCCCTGTTCACGACGAGGTGCGTCCAGACGCCGCGGTACGGCCCGAGCGCCGTCCTGGGCACCCAACCGGTGGTGCCGTTCGGGAGCACCGCGAGCCGCACACGCACCCACGAGCCCTTGCTCTCGAGTGCGAGGACGAGGTTGTTCGTGCCCTCAGGAGTGGTGTCCGAGACGACGGTGATCGTCCGGGCCGACGCCGACGGAGCCGAGCGGGCAGCGACCGGGCGCAGCACGTGTGCCCAGCGCGTGATCCCGTTGCGCTGGCTGAGGATCGTCGTGTCGCCGGACGCGGACGACCCCGCGCTCGGGGCCAGGGCTGCGACCGTCGCGGCGATCAGCACGGTCCCCGTGAGGAGAGCTCTTTTCATCTTCTTCTCGTTGTAGCGGAAAAAATTGAAGAAATCGGTCACGGGGCGGCTGCGGCCGCCCCGTGATCCGCTTCGAGCCCGCGCGGGTCAGCCCGTGAACCGCGGGCGGCCGGCGCGGCGGACCTTCTTCTTCGCCTTGACCTTCTTCTTCGCCTTGATCTTCTTCTTGATCTTCTTCTTCGCCGGCTTGCCGTACTGGCTGGCTGCCGAGGACTTCTTGACGATCGTCGGGCCCTGCGTGTTGACGATCCGCTGGGCCGTCACGGCCACATCGCCGACCGCCGAGGCCGCCTGGCCCAGACCGCCGACCGCCGCGAGCGCGAAGAGCATGCACGCCGTGATCGCGCCCACGAACGCGATGCGGAAGCCGCCGCGCGTTGCGCGCCTCGGCGTCTCGTGCACGCGGTCCTCCAGCATCTGGACGAACTCGTCCCGCGGCTGCGGCCGGCTCGCCCGAAGCTCCCGCTCGAGGTCGAGCCCCTCGTCCTTCCTTCGGAAAAATCCCCTCACTACTGCCTCCCCGGATAGTTCTCGGTATCGCGTAATTGCCTTCTACGACCAATACCGGCGGGGCGGCGATTTCCTTACAGGGTGCTCGGACGTTCTCTGAGGCGCGTGTCGGCCTGAGCCGCTTCGTCACCTTCGAGTAGCTTGCGGAGCCGGGCCAGCGCGCGATGCAGGGCGACCTCGACGGCATTCGTTCGCAGCTCGAGCACCTCCGCGATCTGGCGGGCGGAGAGATCGGAGCCGTACCGGAGCGCGATCAGCTCCCGGTCGCGCTCGTCCAGCCGCTCGACCGCCTGTGCGAGCGTGAGGCGCTCGATCGTGGAGCCTTCGACGTCGAGCGGATCCGCTGTCTCCCCGGCGGTCGCGACCGGCTCGGGACGAAGGCGGCCGCCCTCGATGCAGCGCCGCGCGATCCCGATCAGCCAGGCGACGGGCTCGCCGCGCCGAGGGTCGTAGCTGCCGCGGTAGCGAAGCGCTCGCTCGAACGTCTCGCTCGTCAGGTCCTCGGCCTCGGCGCCCTCGCCGACCCGGTACGCCACGTAGGCGTAGACGCGCCGAATCAGCGGGCCGGGATCTGCGAGCGGGTCGCGTGCCATGCTCTCCGGGCGCCTAGCCGGCGCGGAAGTCCTCGATCTCGGGACTGAGCGGGTTGAGCTGCGTCGCGCGGCGGAGGGCGGCGGCGCGTTCGGCGCCGTCGGTCGCGCGCGCCACGTCGAGCCAGAGCTCGAAGTCGCGCGGCTCGCGCTCGGTCGCCTCGCGGAAGTCGTGCTCGGCCGCGGCGAACGCCTCCTGGCCGAGGTGAGCCTCCCCCAGGCGCTGCCAGGGCTCCGAGGACCACGGCGCCCACCGCTTCGCCTTGCGCGCCTCGCTCGCGGCCTTCGTCCAGTTGGCGTCGTCGGCTGCGTCGTCGCTGCTCGCGATCGAGGTGTTGCCGACGAGCGTGACGAAGAAGACGGCGGCAACGACGAGGGCTCCGGCGACCGCCGCGCCGCGCGCCCAGGTACTGAGCTGCAGCAACCGCTCCTCGCGCCGCGCCGCAGCGAGCATCGCGGCTGCGCAGAGCAGCGCGAGGACCGTCAGCGCGGGCAGCTCCCAATCCCAGTCGACGCCGGCGTGGACGAGGTACGCGGAGTAGGCGGCGAAGGCCGCAGGCATGAGCGGGTTGCCCCGTGCCGCGACGGCCGCGACGATCGGCGCGCCCAGCGCGAGCAGGAGGAACGCGAGGCCAGCGGGCCCGAGCTCCGACAGCGTCTCGAAGTAGAGGCTGTGGGCGTCTCGAACCTTGTGCTCGAACGGGCGGTCGGCGAGCCAGTGCTGCTCGAAGCTGCCGGCCCCGCCGCCGAGGACCGGGTTGGCCTCGTACTGACGCCAGGCCGATTTCCAGAGGTCGACTCGGTAGCTGCCGGAGAACGAGAACAGCCGCTCGCCGAGATCGGGTCCGGCGACGCTAGGAGGCGGCGCGTCGAACGCGTCGTAGGCACGTTCGACCATCTCGACGGGACCGCCGAAGCGGACGACGACGCCGACGACGACCACTGCCGCGGCGACGAGAAGGGCGGCCGCGAAACCGCGGCTCACACGGCGAGGAACGTCCACGCGCCGCTCGGCCAGCGCGAATCCGGCGACGACGGCGGCGGCGAGAACTGCCAGCACGACGAGCCACAACGCCAGGCGCTCGCCGTCGTCGGCCGCGAGAGCGATCGGTGCGTCCGCGCGGCGCAGGGCGTCGTACTGGGAGGCGAGCGCGACGCCGAGGCCGGCCGGGACGCCCACTCCGATCGCGACCGCGATCAGCTGGAGGCGGCGGGGGTCGAGGAGGATCGCGGCGAGCAGGCCGACGCCGAGCGCTATCCACGGCCCGCGGCCGAAGGTGAAGTAGACGGTGGCGAGAAGCGGGACGACCAGCCCGGCGGAGAGGGCTCGTCCTGTGGTCGATCCCGCCCGCGCGGCGAATCCAAGGGCGAGCAGCGCGGCCATGGCGGCGAGAATCCCCATCCCGTTCCAGTAGCCGACCGGCTCGGACAGCCGGTAGCCCGCGATCGGATCGAACACGCCGAGCCGGTCGGGGAACAGACGGGTGGCAAGCCCGTACGAGAGCGGAAACGCAAGGCCGGCGAGGGCAGCGGCGAGGGCGGCCGCCACCGAGCGCTTGCGCAGCGCGAGCACGAGCGCGAGGGCGGCGGTCGCGTAGAGCAGGGTGCGCTGCCCTTCGAGGACCGACTCGACGGAGTCGTCCGACCACGCGACCGAGAGCCACACCCACGCGGCGAGCCCCGTGATGCCTGCGAGGAAGAGGAGCTCGAGCCTGGACGGTCGGGCGGGGCTGCCGACGAGGAGCAGGCCGGCGACGACCCACGAGGCGACCAGGCCGGCCCACCCCCAGGAGGTCGGGTAGTAGCCGCCGTCGGCTGCGGCGAGCGCGGCAAGGCTGAGCGCGACGCCCGCTGCGAGAGCGGCTTCGCCAGGCTCGGGGAAGACGCGCGGGCGCGCAGCCGCCGTGACGGCCGTCTCAGCCACCGGGCACGAGGGTCGCCGCGCGCACCTCGTCAGAGCGTAGCGGCGGCTGCGGAGGAATCCACCCCGCCGGGGCTACGTGCGGTGGCTCTGACAGCGCGGGCAGAACCACGTGCCCCGTCCGGCCGCGCGGATCTTCTCGATCGGCGTCCCGCAGCGCGAGCACGGCTCTCCCTCCCGCCCGTAGGCCTCGAACTCGTCCTGCATCGCACCGCGGTCCCCGTTCGGCGTCCTGTAGTCGCTGAGCGTCGCGCCCTGTCGTGCGATCCCGAGCTCCAGCGCGGCCCGGATGCCCCTATGGAGGCGGCCGATCTCGGCTCCCGTGAGCGTGCCGGCCGGCGTGAGCGGATGGATTTTCGCCCGCCAGAGGGCCTCGTCGGCATAGATGTTCCCCATGCCGGCCAGCGAGCGCTGGTCGAGCAGCGCGGCTTTGACGGGGGCGCGGCGCCCGCGCAGGCGCTCCGCGAGCGCGCGTGACGTGAACGCCTCCGAGAAGGGCTCGTCGCCGAGCCGTTCGGCCAGATACGGGTCGAGCTCGCCCGGTTCGAGGAGCAGCCAGGTGCCGAAGCGCCGAACGTCGCGGTACGCGACGTCCGAGCCGTTGTCTAGTCTGAGAACAGCGCGCCGATGTGGATCGTCCGGGAGCGACTCCGCAGCGCCGTGCATGAAGCTCCCCGTCATCCGGAGGTGAACCAGGAGAACACGCCCGCTCTCGAACCGAACAACCAAATACTTGCCGCGCCGCTCGACGCGCTCCACGACCTCGCCGGTGAGCTCGGCGGCGACCTCCAGCGGGTCGAAGGGCCGAACGAGCCGACCGTCCAGGATCTCGACACGGTCGAGGCGGCGGCCCTTCAGCGCCGGCTCGAGGCCGCGCCGGACCGTCTCGACCTCGGGCAGCTCGGGCATCGCCGGCGACGTTAGCCGATCACGTCGAGCACGACGCTCGAGGCCTCGGGCGCCTCTTCGGCGAGCTCGAACGCCTCGCGGACGCGACGATCCGCTTCGTCCGCGGTCGCCTCGTCTCGCGCGTGGATCTCGGCGATCGGCTCGCCCCGCCCGACGCGGTCGCCGCGCTTCCTGAGGAGCACGAGGCCGACCGAATGGTCGATCTCGTCGCCCTTGGAGCGACGCCCCGCACCGAGCTCGAGCGCGGCCACGCCGACGGCGAGCGCGCCGACCCGGGCGACCACGCCGTCCGTGTCGGCCTCCACGGCCCGCACGACCGGCGCCGTCGGAAGCCTGTCCTCGGACGGGTCGCCGCCCTGTGCCTCGATCCAGCGTCGATAGGCCTCTTCGGCCGAACCGTCGGCTATCGCGGCGTCGACGCGGGCGCGCGCACCCGCCTCGTCGAGGCCGAGGTCCGAGAGGGCGACGAGTCGCGTCGCCGCGGCCAGGACGAGCTCGGCGAAGTCGGGCGGCCCCGCGCCGCGAACCGTCGCGAGAGCCTCGCGGATCTCGAGCGCGTTGCCGACCGCGCGCCCGAGCGGCTGGTCCATATCGGTCAGCAGGCAGACGACCTCGCGGCCCGCTCGCGTGCCGAGCTCGCGCATCGCCTCGGCGAGCTCGCGCGCCTCGGGGAGCGTACGCATGAACGCGCCGTCGCCGACCTTGACGTCGAGGACGATCGCCTGCGCGCCGGCGGCGATCTTCTTCGACATGATGCTGGCCGCGATCAGTGGGATGGAGTCGACCGTCGCGGTGACGTCGCGGAGGGCGTAGAGCTGCTTGTCGGCCGGCACGAGATCGGCGGTCTGGCCGATGATCGCGACGCCGACGTCCCGGACCTGTCCGACGAACTCGTCGAGGGTCAACTCGATCCGAAAGCCGGGGATCGATTCCAGCTTGTCGAGCGTTCCGCCGGTGTGGCCGAGGCCGCGCCCGCTCATCTTCCCGAACGGGACGCCGCACGCGGCCACGATCGGTGCGACCGCGATCGAGGTCTTGTCGCCGACGCCGCCGGTCGAATGCTTGTCCACGACCTTCCGCCCGAGCGCAGCGGCGAGGTCGATCGTCTCGCCGCTCTCGATGATCGCGTCGGTCATCGCCAGGGTCTCGCCGGCCGACAGACCGCGGAACCACACCGCCATGCAGAACGCCGCCAGCTGGTAGTCCGGGATCTCGCCGCGGCCGTACCCGAGCACCAGCTCGCGGATCTCGGCGTCGGCGAGCTCGTCGCCGTTCCGCTTGCGCTCGATGACGTCGGCGGGCCGGATCATCGGCGTGCCACGAAGATCGAGACCCGGGTCGACGCCCGCAGCGGCCCCTCGAACGCGGGCACGTCGGCGCCGCTACCGCGGAGGATCCCGAGCGACTCGACGTAGCGCCGCACCTCGGCGTGCCCGGCGAACGTGACCGTCCCGTCCACGTCGTGCCGCTCGACCGCGGCGAACCATCGACGCAGCTGGGGCTCGGCGTTCTCGCGGCTGAACGGGCTGCGACCCCGCATGTCGACCCCGCCGACCGCACGCGCCTCGGCGAGATGGTCCTCGCTGTTCGTCACGGCGACGAGGTGGCCGCCCGGACGAAGGACGCGCGCGATCTCGGCGAGCCCGAGATCGACGTCGGCGACGTGATAGAGCATCCACGCCGCGACGACGCAGTCGAACGACGCGTCGCCGAACGGCAGCGCCTGGACGTCTCCGACGCGCGCGTCGACGCCGCGCCCGAGCGCGAGCTCGACCATCCGCTCGGAGAGGTCGACAGAGACGACGTTCGTGCCCAGGCTGCCGGCGATCCGCTCGCTCAGCTCGCCGGGGCCGCAGCCGACCTCGAGCAGGTCGACAGGCTCCAGTGCGGCGACGACGCGGAAGGTCTCCTCCCGGGCGTCGGGACCGTCGGCGTGCGCGTAGATCGAGCGTCGTGCCTCGAGACCGGCCTCGCTCGCGTACTCCTCGCGAACGAGCTGGGGATCATTCAGCGTCACCCCGCGGTGACGATCGGCTGTCCGGGGATGCCTCGGCGCGGTGTCTTTCCGCCGAGCCATGCATTGACGGTCGCGCCGACGTCCGCGAACTCGCCGTCGTGCGTGCGGCCGGCGGCGTTTTTGCCTTGGACGTAGGCGAGCAACAGAGCGTGCTCGCGCGAATGGTCGGTCGACGGGGTCGTCGGGTCGCAGCCGTGATCCGACGTGAGCACGAGCAGGTCGCCGGGCTGCAGGGCGTCGAGAAGATCCGGAAGGCGCCGATCGAAGTCCTGCAGACAACGGTGAAAGTTGACCGGGTCGTTGCGGTGGCCCCACAGCATGTCGGTCTCGACCAGATTCGTGAACACGAGGCCGTCGCCGTTCAGGTCGCGCAAGAGCCGCTCCGTGGTGGCGATGCCCTCGATGTTCGACTTCGTCGGGTGCGACTCGTCGATGTCGTAGCCGGCGAAGATGTCGTGGATCTTCCCCACGCCGTGCACGACGCCGCCGGCCTCGCGGACGAGCGTCAGGTAGTTCGGCTGCTTCGGCTTGAGCGACCAGTCGTGGCGGTTCGGCGTGCGGGTGTACGCGCCCGGCTCGCCGACGAACGGGCGGGCGATGACGCGCCCGACGGCGTGCTTGCCCGTGAGGAGCTCGCGTGCGATCTCGCACGCGCCGTAGAGCTCGTCGAGCGGGATCGTCTCCTCGTGTGCGGCGATCTGGAAGACCGAGTCGGCCGATGTGTAGACGATCCACTTGCCCGTGCGTTGATGCTCCTCGCCGAGCTCCTCGATGATCTCGGTGCCCGAGGCGGCCTTGTTGCCCAGCACGCCGCGGCCTGTGCGGTGCATGAACGGGTCGATCACGTCGTGCGGGAAGCCGTGTCCGTAGGTCGGCATCGCCTGCGGCGTCACGACGCCCATCAGCTCCCAGTGACCCGTGGTCGTGTCCTTGCCCTTCGAGCGCTCGACGAGGCGGCCGGCGACGGCCGGAGCGCCGGGCTGAGGCGGGCAGCCCTCGAGCGGCTCGACGTTGCCGAGCCCGAGCGCCTCCAGATTGGGCAGGTCCAGCCCACCGACGGCTCGCGCGACGTTCCCCAGCGTGTCCGAGCCCTCGTCCCCGTATTCGTCGGCGTCCGGCAGGGCGCCGGCGCCGACGGCATCGAGGACGATCACGCATGCACGGGCCATGGGGCTATCCTAAAGCGGTCGTGACTACCGTCCTGGGCCTGATCGGTCTCGCGTTCTTCATCGTCGGCGTCGTCTCGCTCGCCGCCGGCGTCACCTGGACCGTGGCCAAGATCACGCCGGCCGAGAAGCGCCCGAAGCCTGCGGGCGAAGCGCCCTCCTAGACGGGCGACAGCGGCAGGACGTCGTCGAGCGGGTGGTAGTCGAGGCCGTGCGCGTCGGCGACGGCCTCGTACGTGATCTTGCCTCCGAGGACGTTGACGCCGTGCGCGAGCGCCGGATCGCGCGCGACCGCCTCGGCGAGGCCGTGGTCGGCGATCGCGTCAACGTACGGGAGCGTTGCGTTCGTCAGCGCCTTCGTCGACGTGATCGGCACGGCACCCGGCATGTTGGCGACGCAGTAGTGCGTGACGCCGTCGACGACGTAGACGGGCTCCGAGTGCGTCGTCGGGCGCGACGTCTCCACGCAGCCGCCTTGGTCGATGGCCACGTCGGCGATCACCGAGCCTTCCTTCATGCCGCGCACCATGTCGGCGGTGACGAGCCGCGGGGCGAGCGCGCCGGGGATGAGGACCGCTCCGATCACGACGTCGGCGTCCGCGACCGACTCCTCGATCTGCAGGCTCGACGACATGAGCAGCGTGACGCGCGCGCCGAGGACTTCCTCGAGGTGCCGCATGCGGTCGATCGAGCGCTCGAGGATCGTCACCTTGGCGCCCAGCCCGAGCGCGATCACCGCGGCGTTGTAGCCGACCATGCCTCCGCCGATCACGACGACCTTGCCCGGGGACACGCCGGGGACGCCGCCCAGGAGGAGCCCACGGCCGCCGAGCGGCTTTTCGAGGAAGTAGGCGCCCGCCTGCGCCGCGAGGCGCCCGGCGATCTCGCTCATCGGTGCGAGGAGCGGAAGCGAGCGGTTCGCCGTCTCGACCGTCTCATAGGCAACGGCCGTCACGCCGCTGTCGACGAGCGCGCCCGTGAGCGGCTCGTCCGCGGCGATGTGCAGGTAGGTGAAGAGGACGAGGTCGTCGCGGAGCCGCGCGTACTCGGGCTCGATCGGCTCCTTGACCTTCAGGAGCAGCTCGGCCTCGCTCCAGACGTCGTCGACGGAGGCGATCCGCGCGCCGACGGTCTCGTAGGCCGAGTCGGGAAAGGCGCTGCCTTCTCCGGCGCGCGTCTCGACGAGGACGTCGTGGCCGTGGTGGATCAGCTCGAGTGCGCCGGCCGGGGTCAGCGCGACGCGGTACTCGTCGGGCTTGATCTCCTTGGCGACGCCGACCTTCATGAGCCGGGCAACGATATCCGCTCCCTGTGGACGAAACGCCCCGAAGTCGGCACGACTCCGTCAGCCACGCGCGCGGATCTCGGCAGTAGGATCGAGAGTCGTGGGTGGTTAGCGGCCGGCCCCGTGGCGATGTCTCAGCGGGCCGTGGCCAGGCGTTCCACCAGGTCTCGCTCTTCGGGCCCGAACCACGGCGGCGAGCCGGCCTTCGCGTTCGACCGGGCATGGTCGGGGTTTCTCGTCGCGGGAATCGCGACGTCCACGCGCTCGTCGGACAGCACCCACTTGAGCAAGGCCTGCGCCCACGTCTCGACGCCGAACGGCCGCAGCGGTTCCAGGTCGCCGTCCGACGGAAGGCGCCGCAGCAGGCCGCCCTCGGCGAGGGGTCGCATGACGATGACCGCGATGCCCAGCTCATCGGCGAGCGGGAGTAGCTCGCGCTCGCACTCCTGCTCCAGCGGGTTGTACGGCACCTGAAGCGTCTCGAAGCGCCGTGTCCGTAGGGCCGCCGCGACCTCGGCGAACGCGGAGCTCGCGTAGTGGGTGACGCCGAGCCGGCCGATCGCCCCGCTGTCGCGCTCGCGCTCGAGCCAGGGGAGGTGCTCGCGCCAGGCGACCAGGTTGTGCACCTGCTCGACGTCGACGCGCCCGAACCACTCCCGCTGCCGCGCAAACTGCTCGCGCCCCTCGCCGACCGACCTGGCCCAGATCTTCGTGGCGACGACGGCGTCGTCGCGGCGGCCGTCGAGCGGAGCGGCGAGCGAGCCTTCCGCGCCGCCGTACATCGGAGACGAGTCGAAGACTCTCACGCCTGCCTCCAGCGAGGCGTCGATCACGGATCGCGCCATCGCCGTGTTTCCGCCGAACGTGTTCCACGTGCCGAGACCGAGAACCGGACCGAGACGGCGCTCCTCCATCACGCGACCAACCCGCGCGCAAGCCGGCCCGCTGCGAACGCCGCCGCAAAGAACCACGGGTCGTCGTCAGGCCCGCGGCCCATGTGCGAAAGCGGCAGGCCCGTACACGCCTCGCGCCAGTCCGAGACGTCGACGACGGTGACTCCGTCCGCGGCCGGACTCTCGACGGGACACCCCTCGGGCCACGGGACGGCGTAGGAACCGCCCGAGAGCGAGAGCACAGCGTCCGTGTGATGGGACAGGCCGCGGTGTCGCTCACGCGGGTCGTGCTCCGAGATCCGCAGCGCCGTCACCGCCCGGCCGCCGAGCCGGACGGCGGCAGCGAGCGCCTCGCCCGCGGCCATCCCGCCGTGCCCGAGCCTCGTTTCGGTGCCGACGATCCCCGGTCCGATCGACGCGACGACCGCCTCCGCCCCGCGCGCCACGGCGAGCGCGAGCGCGGAGTGGACGTTCGCGGCGTCGACGTCGCCGCCGAAGCAGGCGCCGGCACCGATGGTGAAGTGCAGCAGCTCGTTGGCGCGCAGCGCGCGAACGGTGTCCGAGAGCGCGAGCGGCAAGGCGCCTCCCGGGACCTGGACGTAGCCCACACGCACGCCGCGAAGCGCCGCGCACACGGGTGCCGCCTGGCTGTGCAGCGAGCACCCGACGACCGGGACGCCGCCGAGCGTCTCCGGAAGCCCTCCGTCCTCCTCGCCGTGCCTGACCGCGAACTGGATCGGCGTGTACGGGAGCTTCATCACGTGCGCGCCCGGCTCGGCCGCGAGGTCCAGCCCGCGAGAGAGGTTCGCGTGCAGGACGTCGAACCCGCCCGACCCGAGCTCGAGCTCGCGCGCCTGCACGTTGACGAGAACGTCGTCGCCTTCCTCGACCGGACCCGTCAAGTCGGGATACGCGACGCACGGCGTGCCGTCGACCTCGATCCGCGCGAGCCCCGCAACCTCCTCGCGAACCGCGGTCACGGTCCCCCGCCTAAGAGTCAGCACGCTAGGCGTCCTTGTCAGACGCGTCGCATCGCGGGATCGCCCGTCGAACGATCACGCCCGGCCCTGCCGTGCGATGTCGACCAGCGCCAGCGTCACCTCGACCATGCGCTCGAGATCGGCGACGGCGATGTGCTCGTCCGGCGTATGGATCTGCGCCATGCCGTTTGCGAGGTTGACGCAGGCGAGCCCGCGCTCGTTGAACACGTTCGCATCCGCGCCGCCGCCCGACAGCGCGAACGACGGCTCGTAACCCGCGCGCGCCAGCGCCGAGGCGGCCAGCGAGACCGCCTGGTCGTCGCGGCGGAACCGATAGCCGCGGTAGCTCGTCTCCACCTCCGTCTCCACCTCGCACTCCTCCACGCTCGCGGCGAACGCGAACGCATCGAGCATCTCCTGCACGACGTCGGCGAGCTTGCGGTCGTCGTGCGATCGGGCCTCCGCGCTGACCATGCACCACTCGGGGACGATGTTCCGAGCCGTCCCGCCCTCGATCCGGCCGACGTTCGCGGTGGTCTCCTCGTCGAGGCGCCCGAGCCGGAGATCCGCGATCGCGCGCGCCGCCGCAGCGATCGCCGAGCGGCCCTCCTCCGGATACATGCCCGCGTGGGCGGCGCGGCCGTGGAAGCGGGCGAGAAGCGCCGTTGCGGTCGGAGCGCCGAGCACGACCTCGCCGATCGGGGCCGCCTGGTCGAAGACGTAGCCGACGGAGGCGCGCAGCCGTGTGTGGTCGAAGGCGCCGGCGCCGAGCAGGCCGACCTCCTCCTTCGGCGTGAACAGGAGCTCGATGCCGGCGTGCGGACGGCCTTCGGCGACGACCCGCCGGACGGCTTCGAGCATGACCGCGACGGCGGACTTGTTGTCCGCGCCGAGGATCGTTCCGGCCGCGTTCCGGACGACCTCGTCCTCCACGACCGGCTCGATCGGCCCTTCGGGCGGGACGGTGTCGAGGTGCGCGCAGAGGAAGAGCGGAACGCCGCCGCCGTTCGAGCCGTGCGGGTCGACGCGGCAGAGCAGGTTCCCGATCGAGGACCCGACCGCCGGGCCGGCGTCGTCCTCTTCGACGTCCAGCGCCAGGTCGCGCAGGTAGGCCGCGACGGCATCGGCGACCGCCCGTTCCTGCCCCGGCGGGCTCGGGAGCGCCGCCAGCTCGGTGAAGAGATCGAGAGTGGAGTGATTCACTTCCGAATTCTGTGCGAAGTTGGTAGGTTTCCTGTGGAAATCTGCCGTCGGAGGGTTCGTGAGCGTCGCCGAACCGTTGGTGCAAGCCGGCCTGCTCGGGGAGGCTATCGACCGGGCACCGGACGCCGTTCTCGTCGCCGACGAGAGCATGCGTTACCTCGCCGTCAACCAGGCTGCGTGCCGGCTCCTGGGGTACACGCGCGAGGAGCTCCTGAGCCTGCGCATCGACGACGTCGCCACCCAGCCGGGCTCGGCCGCCGAGTACGACGAGATGATGGCCCAACGCAGCAAGACCGGAACCGCGGTGCTCCGCCGCAAGGACGGCACGGCGATACCCACCTGCTACCGCGCGCACGAGACGAAGCTCGCCGGGATGACCGTCTACGTCGCGATCATCTGGCCCGAGGCCACCGTGGACGACTAGACGGCGGCGGCGGCCGCGACCGCGATTCCAGCTCGCTCGAGCGAGCGGGCGCGCGCCGCGCCGACGAAGTCGCGGAACAGCGGCGCGGGCCGCGTCGGCCGCGACTTGAACTCGGGATGGAACTGGCTCGCGACGAACCAGGGATGGTCGGGCAGCTCGACGATCTCGAC
>DATFQE010000126.1:0-9854 GCA_035264445.1 Gaiellaceae bacterium
GTCGCCGTCGAGCGTCACCCGCACGACGAGCAGCTCGGCGTCGTAACGCGCGGCCATCTCGGCGGCCCACGCGACCGCGCGGTCCGCCGTTTCGGATCGGTCGGTCGCCACGAGCACGCGGGCAACCCGCTGCCGCTGCTCTCCACGTCGCCTGAGTCGGTCGAGCACAGCTCGATGGTACGACGCGCAGATGCCGAGTGGACTTCGGCGCGCGGCGCCCGTACGCTTGCGCGACGATGAGCGAGGCGGGCGAAACCCGGATGCCTGGCGAGGAGGTCGAGCGCGTCCCGCCGCCCGTGCAGATCGCGGTCTGGAGCACCTGGGCGCTGGCGATCGCGCTCCTGCTCTTCGGGTTCATCGGCTTCCTGATCTCGAACGCGATCGGGAACAGCGTCGGAGGCGGCGCGTTCATCCTCGGCCTGATCGTCGCGGGCGCGGCCTACGTCACCGCGCGAGGCAGCAAGGTGGGCCGCGCTCTTATCGGTCTCAGCGCGGCGGCGGTGGCCGTGATCGCCGTGATCTATGCCTTCGTCGGCCCGGGCTCGGCCGTGATCCCGTCACTCGTGATCGCGGCACTCTCGGCCGGGACCTTCGCGCTGCTCTACCTCTCCGCGTCGGCCAAGGAGTTCTACGCGCGCCGCTAACCTCGCGCGGTGCTTGCCGAGGCGCTCACAGCTGCGCTGATCTGTCTCGATCCCGGCCATGCGACCGTAGCGTCGGTCGCGCGCCAGTACGAGCCGATCGGACCCGGCTCGCGCGTGACGAAGATCAAGGACGGCGGCGGCGCCGCCGGCGAGGCCGACGTCGTGCTGGCGATCGCGCGGCGGACGAGAACGGAGCTTCGGCGGCGCGGCTACCGCGTCGTCATGACGCGCGACCGCGGGCTCTTTGCGGGCGGCAACATCGAGCGCGCGCGCTTCTGCAACCGGCACGGAGCGGCGCTGATGCTGCGGATCCACGCCGACGGGTCCGGCGACGCGTCGAAGCGCGGCGCCACCACCCTCTACCCGGCACTGCACCGCGGCTGGACCGACGACGTCTACGCGCCGAGCCTGCGGGCGGCGCGGGCGCTGCAGCGCTCGCTCGTAGGCGCGACCGGCGCCCGGGATCTCGGTTTATCGCGCCGCTCCGACCTGACCGGGTTCAACTGGGCCGACGTGCCCGTAGTGCTCGTCGAGACCGGGTTCATGACGAACCCAACCGAAGGGCAGCTGCTTCGGGCTCCGAGCTACCAGGCGCGAGTCGCGCGCGGCCTAGCCGCCGGCGTGTCCCGGTTCATTCCTCCGGGGGCTTAGCCTTCTTCGCTCGGCGGCGCATCTCGCCGGCGACGGCGTGGCCGTGCGCGTGCACCTTGCGCCGGCGCTCCTCGAGGTCCTCACCGGCCGCCTCGGCCTCGTCGACCGGGGTCTCAGCGGCTTCGGCGTCCTCGCGTTCGGCCACGACCTCGCGGGCCTCGGCCAGCTTGTCGCGCAGCTCGTCGGCCCGCGGGTCAGGCGCCGGCGGGAGCTCCGGCGTCGGTGCCGGTTGCCGCCGGACAGCGCGCGCCAATCCCGCTCCCAGAGCGGCTCCGGCGGCCAGGAATGCGAGGGCTCTGCGCACGAATCGCGATGCTACACTGCCCGCTCTTCCTGCCTGACCCGCACCGCCGTACCGAGCGGCGGCAAACCCGGTGAGGCCGACCCAGACCGAAGGAAGGAGACACTCGGCACCGTGATCGACTACGAAGTCCTGCTCATGCTCGACCCGGAGCTCCCCGAGGAGCGCCAGTCCGAGATCGTCACGCGCACGCGCGAGCTGATCGAGAAGGGCGGCGGCACCTGGGACGCACACGACGTCTGGGGGCGGCGCAAGCTCGCCTACGAGATCGACCACAAGCCCGACGGGGCGTACCACCTGCTCACCTTCACGGCCGAGCCGGAGACCCTCGCCGAGGTCTCGCGCGTCCTCCGCATCACCGACGGGGTCATGCGGCACATGGCCGTTCGTCGGCCGGAGACAGGGCACGCCCGGCCAATGGCGCCGTCCGAGTCGCGCAGTCAGGATGTCCCCGAACCCGTAAGCGTCGCTTCGGAGGAGGAGTAGCACCATGGCGAACATCAACCGCGTCGTTCTCGTCGGCAACCTGACCAGGGATCCGGAGCTGCGCCACACGCCCAGCGGGGCGTCGGTCTGCAGCCTGCGGGTCGCCGTCAACAGTCGGACCAAGGACGCGCAGGGCAACTGGGGCGACAAGCCCAACTACTTCGACGTCACCGTCTGGGGCAACCAGGCGGAGAGCTGCGCGCAGTTCCTCTCCAAGGGCCGCCCGATCGGCGTCGACGGCCGGCTCGACTGGCGCGAGTGGGAGGCGCAGGACGGCTCCAAGCGGCAGGCGGTCGAGATCATCGCCGACAGCGTCCAGTTCCTCGGCAGCCGCGACGGCGGCGAGGGCGGCGGAGGCGAGCGGCAGTTCGTGCCCGCGAACGCCGGCGCCGGCGCCGACTTCGGCCAGGGCGCCGACGACGACATCCCGTTTTAAGGAGACTGACTGATGGCACCACCCAGGGAGCGCGACAGCAAGCGGCGGAAGCCACCGGGCGGCGTGCCCGGCGGCCCGCGGCGGAAGAACTGCTACTTCTGCCGCGAGAAGATCGACGAGGTCGACTACAAGAACTACAACCAGCTTCGCCGCTACGTCTCCGAGAAGGGGAAGATCCGTTCGCGCCGGATCACGGGTACCTGCCGCCGGCACCAGAGCCAGGTGGCGGTCGCGATCAAGCGGGCGCGCGAGATGGCGCTGCTCCCGTACGTCACCAACTAGCGCCCATGGAAGTCATCCTCCTCAACGACGTGGACAAGGTCGGGCTGCGCGGCGAGGTCGTGGACGTCGCCCGCGGCTACGCGCGCAACTACCTGTTGCCGCGGCGGCTCGCGGAGGAGGCGACGCCCGGCCGGGTCGCCCAGCTGCGTAAGCGCGACGAGCTGCGCAGCCGGCAAGAGGCGCGGAACACCGAGCAGGCCGCGGACATCGCGGAGGTGCTTCGTAAGACCGTGCTGAGCTTCGACGTGAAGGCCGGGCCGACCGGCTCGCTCTTCGGCTCCGTGACGCCGACCGACATCGCAGACGAGATCTGGCGGACGCGGAAGGTCCGTGTCGACCGGCGGAAGATCGGGCTCGACGAACCGCTGAAGCGGATCGGGCGGTACGAGGTGCCGATCACCGTCTTCGAGGGCGTCGAGGTCGACGTCAAGACGCTGGTCGTCCCCGAGGGCGGGGAGCTGCCGCCTGAGGAGGAGCTCGAGGCGATGGCCGCGGCCGAGGAGGCCGCTGAGCAGGAGACGGCCGCCGACGAGGGCGGCGCCGACATGCTCGAGGCCGCGGTCGAGGAGATCGACGAGGCAGAGGCCGCCGAGGCAGAGGCCGCACACGCCGAGCCCGCAGCGGGCGAGCCGCCGGCTGTCGAGGGCGACACGGCTGTCGAGGAGGCCGTGCCCGAGGTGCCCGAGGACGCTTTCGACCGCGCGGTGGACGAGGCGGTCGGCGCCGACGACGACCGGCCCGCGTAGAACGGCGTCGAAACCGCAACGATCCTTCCACAGGCGGATCCACCGTCTGTGGACAAGGACACAAAGATCTCGCTCTTAGCAGAGAGTTCGTGATCCCCAGCTGTGCGCGGATCCTGGGGACGATGTCCGACCCGCTGGGGAAAATAGGGCGAACATGCGTTCCGAACTCCTGCACAACGAGGGTTTTCGACCCGCGACCGCGGATGTCTCGCACCCGGCTTTCCACCGGTTGCGAGGGCCGTTTCAGACCTCTTGAATCGCGACGTGGCCCAGGTCGCCCAGTTCTCGCAGGCCGCCCCGGTCCCCCCGCAGAACCTCGACGCAGAGGAATCGGTTCTCGGGGCGATGATGCTCTCCCCCGGCGCGATCGGGGCGGTCAGCGAGATCCTGGATGCCGGCGACTTCTACCGCGAGAGCCATGGCAAGATCTATCGGGCGGCGCTCGCACTGTACGCCCGAGGCGAGCCCGTCGACGCGATCACGCTCGTCGACGAGCTCGAGCAGCGCGGAGAGCTCGAGGACGCGGGCGGTCGGAGCCGCGTCCACGAGCTCGCCGCGCTCGTACCCGCCAGCGCGAACGCCGGCCACTACGCGCGGATCGTCCGCGAGATGGCCACCCTCCGCGGCCTCATCCGGGTGGGCAGCGAGATCGCCACGCTGGGCTGGGAGCGGGTGGGCGAGCCCGCCGACCTCGTCGACCGCGCCGAGCAGATCGTCTTCGAACTCTCTCAGAGCCGGGTCTCGACGGAGTTCTCCCACATCGAAGCGCTGCTCAAGGAGAGCTTCGAGCGCATCACTGCGCTCTACGAGGCCGGCGAGGAGATCACGGGGGTTCCGTCGGGGTTTCGCGACGTCGACAGGCTGACCTCGGGCTTCCAGCCCGGGAACCTCGTGATCGTCGCCGCCCGCCCGAGCATGGGGAAGTCGGCGTTCGGGCTCTGCATCGGCGCCAACATCGCGATCCGCCACCAGGTTCCCGTCGCGTTGTTCACGCTCGAGATGTCGAAGGCGGAGGTGACGCAGCGGCTCATGTGCAGCGAGGCAAAGGTCGAGTCGCAGCGGCTGCGCTCGGGCAAGCTCGCTCCCGACGACTGGCCGCGCCTGACGGCTGCCTGCGACAAGCTTGCGAAGGCGCCCATCTACGTCGACGACACCGGCTCGATCACGATGATGGAGATCCGCTCCAAGGCGCGCCGGCTCAAGTCCAAGGAGCCGACGCTGGGACTGATCATCGTCGACTACCTGCAGCTGATGACCTCGGGAGCAAGCGTCGAGAATCGCGTTCAGGAGGTTTCCCAGATTTCGCGCAACCTCAAGATCCTCGCGCGCGATCTCGACGTCCCGATCCTGGCCATGAGCCAGCTCTCGCGCGCCGTCGAGCAGCGGCACGACAAGCGGCCGATTCTGTCCGACTTGCGCGAGTCCGGCTCGATCGAGCAGGACGCCGACCTGGTCGCGTTCATCTACCGCGACGAGTACTACAACGACGACTCGCCCGACCAGGGGCTCGCCGAGGTGATCCTCGCCAAGCATCGCAACGGCCCCACCGGGATCGAGAAGCTCTCGTTCCTCAAGCGCTACGCGAAGTTCGCAGACCTCGCGGCGGCTTAGCGCACGAGCGCGATCAGCACGATCGCGAGCACGACGAGGACGATCGCACCGATCACGAGCATCGGCGTCATCGGGCGGCCGGCCTTCGCGAACGGCCGTCCCGCGGGAACCTCGGCGGGACGAAATGGATCAGGCGCGCGACGCGATTCCTGGCTCATGACTCGCTCGTACCCCTCCGGGCGGATGCGCACACGTTCCGTAGACCGGTCCGTCTGGCAGACTCAGAATCCGTGCCTGCCACGGTGATCGTCGGGGCGCAGTGGGGCGACGAAGGCAAGGGCAAGGTGGTCGATCTGCTTGCCCGGGAGTCCGACATCGTCGCGCGCTACCAGGGTGGTCCGAATGCCGGCCACACCGTGATCGCGGACGGCGAGAAGTGGAAGTTCCACCACATGCCGTCGGGAATCCTGTCCGGCAAGACGTGCGTCCTCGGGGCGGGCGTCGTGATCGACCCCGAAACCTTCGTGCGCGAGCTCGACGAGCTCGAGGCGCGCGGTGTCTCGACGCAGACCGTTCGCATCTCGGGCAACGCGCATCTGATCATGCCGTGGCACGTCGCACTCGACCAGGCGAGCGAGCGGCGGCTCGGGAAGCTGAAGATCGGCACCACCCGCCGCGGCATCGGGCCCTGCTACGCGGACAAGGCGGCACGCCTCGGGATCCGCGTGCAGGACCTCCTCGACCCGAAGATCCTGCGTCAGAAGATCGAAGTCGCGCTGGCCGAGAGGAATGTCTGGCTGGAGCGCGTCTACGGCGTCGACGCACTCGTCCTCGAGGATGTCGCCGAAGGGTACGAGCGCTTCGCGCAACGACTGCGACCGTACGTCGCGGACACCTCGCTGCTCGTCGACCGCGCGCTCCGTGACGGCGAGTCGGTCCTGTGCGAGGGCGCCCAAGGCACCCTGCTCGACCTCGACCACGGGACGTATCCGTTCGTGACGTCGTCGAATCCGCTCGCGGGCGCGGCGGCGACGGGGCTCGGCATCGGGCCGAACCGCATCGACACGGTGCTGGGCGTCGCGAAGGCGTACGTCACCCGGGTCGGCGAGGGACCGTTCCCGACGGAGATCGAAGGCCCGGACCAGGAGCGGGTCCGCGAGCTCGGCCACGAGTTCGGCACCACGACCGGCCGCGAGCGCCGCTGCGGTTGGCTCGACCTCGTCGCGCTGCGGTACGCGGTCCGTGTCAACGGCATCGACTCGCTCGCGCTGACCAAGCTCGACGTCCTGTCCGCGTTCGCACGCCTGCCGATCTGTACGCGCTACAGGCTCGAGAGCGGCACGGAGACCGACGAGTTCCCGGCCCACCAGAGCGACTTTCACCACTGCCGGCCGGTGTACGAGTCTCTCCCCGGGTGGTCGGAGCCGATCGACGACGTCGAGGACTTCGCCCACCTGCCCGACGCCGCGCGCCGCTACGTCGAGTTCGTCGAGAGGCACCTGGAGGTCGACGTGGTCCTCGTCGGAACGGGCGCCGAGCGCGAACGGGTGCTCGCGCGCACGGGCGCCGCGGCGGCTGCGTGAGGGTCCTGCTCGTCGGGTCGGGCGGGCGCGAGCATGCGCTCGCGTGGCGCCTGGCGCAGACGGAGGGCGTCGAGATCCACGCCGCGCCCGGGAACCCGGGGATTGCGGAGCTCGGCGAATGTCACCCGGTGCGCGCGCACGACGCCGAGGGGCTGCTCTCGCTCGCGCGGACGCTCGACGCCGCGCTCGTCGTCATTGGCCCCGAGTCGCCGCTCGTCACGGGCGTCGCGGACGAGCTGCGCCACGCCGGGATCGCGGTCTTCGGGCCGAGCGCCGCGGCCGCCCGCATCGAGGGGTCGAAGATCTTCGCGAAGGAAGTGATGCGGGTCGCCGGCGTGCCGACGGCCGCGGCGTTGCCGGTCGCGCGACCGCCGTGTGTCGTGAAGCTCGACGGGCTCGCGGCCGGCAAGGGCGTCTTCGTCTGCCGTACGGCCGCGGAGCTCGGGGGCGGGCTCAAGGCGGCCGCCCGGGCCGGCGGGCAGGTCGTGATCGAGGAGCTGCTCGAAGGCGAGGAACTGTCCGTGTTCGCGATCTCCGACGGCGCGCGCGCCCTGCCGCTCGCGCCGGCACGCGACTTCAAGCGTCTGGCAGACGGCGACGAGGGGCCGAACACCGGCGGGATGGGCTCCTTCTCACCGGTCGCCGATATCGACGCCGACCGTCTGTCCGAGATCGTCGCGACGGTGCACGCACCGGTGCTCGAGGCGCTCGCGCGGCGCGGAACGCCGTTCATCGGCCTCCTGTACGCCGGGCTCATGCTGACCGACAGAGGCCTGAAGGTGCTCGAGTTCAACTGCCGGTTCGGCGATCCCGAGACGCAGTCGATCATGCCCCGCCTCGAAGGCGACCTGCTCGGCGCGCTGGCTGCCGCAGCCGCCGGTGATCTCGCCGAAACCGACCTCGGGGCGCGCGACGAGGCGGCCGTCACCGTCGTGCTCGCAGGCGGCTCGTACCCCGAGCGCAGCGACTCCGGCGGGCCGATCCAGGGGGTCGAGGACGCGAAGGCGGCCGGAGCGCTCGTGTTCCACGCGGGCACTGCCGTCCGGAACGGGCGGCTCGTCACGAACGGCGGGCGCGTCCTGAACGTGACCGCGCGCGGCGCGACCCTCGCCGAGGCGCGAAACTCCGCGTACGCCGCCTGCGAGCGCATTACGTTTCCGCGGATGCAGTACCGGCGGGACATCGCAGCGGAGGAGGCCGGCGTTGCACGGTGAGCCGCGCACGACGCCGGCGCGAGAGGCGCTTCCCGGGCCGCTGGCGATGCTCGACGAGTTCGACGAACCGGGTCCTCTTGTCGGGATCCTCGTCGGGTCGGAGTCGGACCGCGAGGCGATGGAGCCCGCGATCGAGGAGCTCGATGCCCGCGGGATCTCGCACGAGTTCAAGGTCATGTCGGCGCACCGCGACCCGCGCGCAGTGGCCGAGTACGCCTCGACGGCCGCGCTCCGCGGCGTGCGCGTGCTGATCGCGGGCGCGGGCATGGCGGCCGCGCTGCCCGGGACCGTCGCCGCCTACAGCGAGCTGCCGGTGATCGGCGTTCCGCTGCGCTCGAGCAAGAGCGTGCTAGACGGCCTCGACGCGCTGCTCGCGATCGTCCAGATGCCGCCCGGCGTTCCGGTGGCGTGCGTCTCCATGGACGGCGCGCGGAACGCCGCGATCCTGGCCGCGCGGATCCTCGCGCAGGGCGGCGGGCCTCCGACGGGGCCAGCCTGAGCGCCTTCTAGACTGAGGCAGGTGATCGCCCGCTACTCGCGCCCGGCCATGGCCTCCATCTGGTCGGACGAGGGCAAGCTCGCGCGCTGGCTCGAGGTCGAGCTCGCGGCACTCGACGCGTGGGCCGACCTCGCCGTCGTTCCTGTCGCTGCGGCGGCGCGGATCCGCGAGCGGGCCGTCGCGCCCTCGGCAGACCGCGTCGCCGAGATCGAGACCCGGACGCACCACGACCTCGCGGCGTTCGTCGACGCCGTCGGCGAGCAGCTCGGCGAGGACGGTCGCTGGTTCCACTACGGGCTGACGTCGAGCGACGTCGTCGACACGGCGCTCGCGCTCCAGGTCCGGGACGCCGGCGCGCTCGTCGTCGAGGGTCTCGACCAGGCGTTCGCGGCCGTCGTCGCGCGAGCCGAGGAGCACCGCGACACATTGACGATCGGCCGCACGCACGGCGTGCATGCGGAGCCGACGACATTCGGGCTCAAGCTCGCGGTCTGGGCGTTCGAGCTCGAGCGGTCACGCGGCCGCGTGGTCCAGGCGCTCGAGGGCCTACGCGTCGGCAAGCTTTCCGGGGCGGTCGGGAACTACGCCGCGACCGATCCCGACCTCGAACGCCTCGCGTGCGAACGGCTCGGCCTCGAGCCGGCGCCTGCCTCGACCCAGGTGCTCCAGCGGGACCGCCACGCGGCCGTGCTCGCCGCTCTGGCGGTCGCGGCCGCATCGCTCGAGAAGTTCGCGCTCGAGATCCGGCACCTGGCCCGGACCGAGGTCCGCGAGGTCGAGGAGCCGTTCGGTCGCGGGCAGAAGGGGTCCTCCGCGATGCCGCACAAGCGCAATCCCGTCGTCGCCGAGCGGATCTGCGGCCTCGCGCGCGTGGTGCGCGCGGCGGCAGTCGTCGGGCTCGAGAACGTCGCTCTTTGGCACGAGCGTGACATCTCGCACTCGTCGGCGGAGCGGGTCGTCGTTCCGGATGCCTTTCTCGCGCTCGACTACATGCTCGACCGTTTCGTCTGGCTTGTCGAGGGGCTGGTCGTCCGACCCGAGCAGATGCGCCGGAATCTCGAGTCGAGCCACCGGCTGTTCTTCAGCCAGCGCGTTCTGCTCGCTCTCGTGGCCGCCGGCCTCGGACGCGACCAGGCGTACCGCATCGTCCAGACGAACGCTATGCGGGCCTGGGACGAGGAGCAGGACTTCGGCTCGCTGGTCGAGGCCGACCCCGAGATCACGAGGGTGCTCTCGCCCGACGCGCTCGCCGACGCGTTCGACCTTCGCGCTTACACCCGTCACGTCGATGCCGTGTTCCAGCGACTCCGTGCACTCTCCCGGAAGGAGGAACCGATCCATGCCTGAGGCCGCCCTGCACGTGGGCAGCGGCAAGGTCCGCGAGCTCTACGCGCTCGACGACGACCGCCTGCTGCTCGTCGCGAGCGACCGCATCTCCACGTTCGACGTCGTCCTGCCGAC
>DATFQE010000127.1:0-22256 GCA_035264445.1 Gaiellaceae bacterium
CGCTGTCGCGCAGGACCTTCTTGAACAGGTCCTTGTCCATGCACACCGCCGAGGCGGCCACGCCGGGGCCGACGTACGGCACCCCTGCGAGCTCCAGCAGCCCCTGCACGGTGCCGTCCTCGCCGAAGGGGCCGTGGAGGATCGGCAAGACGACGTCGACGGAGGCGAGCGTGGCCGGGACGGCCCCGTCCGAAGCGGGCACAGGCAGCGTCTCCCCGGGTGCTTCGAGCTGTGGGGCGGCTTGCGAGGAAAGTGACAGGCCGGTACTCGGCTCGAGGGCCCACCGTCCCTCCCGATCGATCTCGACCTTCACGACCTGGTAGCCCTCGCCCTCCAGGGCCTCGACGACGGATTCCGCGGACGCGAGCGAGATCTCGTGCTCGCTCGAGCGGCCGCCCTGGATCACGGCGACGCGCGGCTTGCGCGTCATTGCTGGGGTTCCGAGAAGCGCCCCACGAAGATGACGACCGTGGAGCCCTGCTCCGCGCGGTCGCCTCCGGGCGGATCCTGCGCGAGCACGAAGCCGTCGTTCGCCGGGTCGTCGGTCGGCTCGTCCGAGACCGAGGCGGTGAAGCCCGCGTCCTCGAGCTCTTGGCGGGCGGTCTCCTCGTCGAGCCCTTCGACGTTCGGCACCGCGACGTCCTTCGGGCCCTTCGAGACGATCACCGTCACGGTCGCGCCGCGCTGGAGCTCCGTCCCCGCCGGCGGTTTCGTGTCGATGACCGTGTTGGGGTCGATGTTCGAGTTCTGGTCGGTCCGCTTGACGACGAAGCCTTCGCCTTCGAGCGCGCCCTTCGCCTGCTCGTAGCTGCGCCCCACCACGTTGGGGACCGCGATCGGGCGCGCGCCCTGGGAGACGTTGATGCGAACGCGCGTGTCCTCGACCACACGCTTGCCCTCGCCCGGATCCTGTGCGGTCACCTGGCCCTCCGGCTTGTCGGAGAAGACCGGCTTCGGATTCGGCTCGAGCCCCGCGTCCTTCAGCCTGGCGACCGCCTCGGCGACGCCGAGCCCGGTCACGTTCGGCACGTCGACCTTCCGCTTCCCCTGCGAGACGTGGATCGTGACGATGTTCCCGCGCTCGATCCGCTCGCCGGACTCGGGATCCTGGTCGAAGACCTTGCCCTCCTCCGTCGTGTCGTTGAACTCGCGCACGACCTTCGGCTCCAGGTCCTTGTCGAGGACGTTGTTGACCGCGAGCGCCTCCTCCTGGCCCTCCACGAACGGGACGGGGACCGGTTTGTTCGCGTTGAGCTCGTCCTGGATCCGCTCGTAGGCGTACAGACCCGCGATCAGGGCGGCGATCACGAGCCCGGCGGCGAGCAGCCAGGGCCAGATCGAGCGGCGCGACGGGGTGGGCGGCTCCTCGTAGTAGTAGCCGCCTGCGGGCGCGTACGGCGGCGGGGTCGACCGGCGGACGACGGCGGTCGGGGCCGCGTCCGAGATACCAGAACCGGCCAACACGGCCGTGGCGGCGTCTGCGGTCACGTCCGTCACGGGCAGGCCGGCCGCGACCCGGCCGAGCTCCGAGTCCATCTCCTCCGCGGTCTGGAAGCGCTCTCGCGGGTCCTTCGCGAGAGCACGCAAAACAACCAGGTCGAGGTCGTCAGGGACGTCCGGGCGGGCGGCCGACGGCGCCTGAGGCACCGCGGAGATGTGCTTCATGGCGATCTCGACCGGGGTGTCGCCGGTGAACGGGACCGAGCCCGTCAGCATCTCGTTGAGGACGATCCCGACGGAATAGAGGTCGGAGCGCTGGTCGACGGGCGCGCCGCGCGCCTGCTCGGGCGAGAGGTACTGCGCCGTCCCGATGATCGAGCCGGCCTCGGTCATCTGGCTGGCGCCGGCGCGCGCGATCCCGAAATCCGTCACCTTCAGCCGGCCGTCGGTGTCGACGAGGACGTTGTGCGGCTTGATGTCGCGGTGGACGATCCCCTTGCGGTGCGCGAGGCGGACGGCGCCGAGGATCTGCCGCGCGTACGACACGGCGCGCTCGACCGGGAGCGGCCCGCGGGCGACGATCAGGTCCTTGAGCGTCCGGCCCTCGATGTACTCCATCGCGATGTAGTAGGTGCCTCCGGCCTCGCCGCGGTCATAGATCGAGACGATGTTGGGATGCGACAGCGAGGCCGCGTTCTTGGCTTCGCGGCGGAAGCGCTCGACGAACTGCTCGTCGTTCGCGTGCTTGTCGTCGAGCATCTTGATCGCGACGCGGCGCCCGAGCTCCTCGTCCTCTGCGAGGTAGACGTTCGCCATCCCGCCCGAGCCCAGCCGTCGGATCACGCGGTAGCGCCCGTCGAAGAGGGTCCCGATCAGCGTGTCCTGGACAGCCATCGACTCAGTCCAAGGTTAGGTATTCGGTCTGGACGGCAGAAGAGCCTGCAAGACGGCCTTCGCGATTGGCGCAGCGAACTGGCCGCCCGTCCCGTTCTGGCCCTCCAGGACGACCGCGATCGCGACCTTCGGGTCGTCGGCCGGGGCGAAGGTGATGAACCACACCGTGTTTCGGCCGGCGACGCCGGTCTCCGCGGTGCCGGTCTTCCCGGCCACCTGCACCCCCGGGATCTGCGCCGCCGTCCCGGTCCCGCTCTGGACGACCTGGGTCATCATCTCCGTCAGCGTCGCCGCCGTTTCGGGCGAGACGGCGCGCCCGAGGTCGTGCGGCTTCGTCTTGCGGATCACGGTGCCGTCGGGCGCTCGGATCCGCTGCACGACGTAGGGCTCCATCACGACGCCGCCGTTCGCGACGCCGGCCGCGACCATCGCCATCTGCAGCGGCGTCACCTGCAGCCGTTCCTGGCCGAAGGCGAGCCGTCCGGGGTCGACCTGGCCGGCGTTCTCGGGCTGGAACGGCTTCCCGTCCTTGAAGAGCCCGCTCGCGCGCCGCTCGTTCACCGGCGTCTCGAGCGGCGGCACGGAGTAGAAGCCGTAGCGCTTCATGTAGTCGACGATCGGCTTCGGCCCCATCTGCTTGCCGATGTTGCAGAAGACGGAGTTGATCGAGTTCACGAGCGCCTGCACGAGGTTCACGAGGCCGAACACCTCCGCGCCGCTCTGGTCGGAGTAGTTCGTCACCTTGCGGCCGTACTCGACGCAGTAGCCGGGGTCGACAAACGTCGACTCGGGGCGGTATTTACCGGTGTCGAGCCCGGCGGACGCGGTCACCACCTTGAAGATCGAGCCGGGGATGTAGTGGCCGAACGTGGCGCGGTTCACCAGCGGCGACGGCGACGAGCAGGGCGCCTGCGTCTTCAGGATCTTGGCGTAGCCGCCCGGCTTGTCCAACAGGTTCGGGTCGAAGCTCGGTGAGTTCGCCATCACGAGCACGCGGCCGGTCTTCGGCTCGAGCGCGACCACCGAGCCGCAGCGGCCGCCGAGCTGCTCGTAGGCGAGCTTCTGGGCGCCGGGGCGCAGGCTGAGGATCAGGTCGTTGCCTTCGATCGTCGCGCCGCGGAGCTTGTCGAGGGTGGTGTCGAGGACGGTGTTGAGGTTCGCGTTCGACGCGGTCAGGTAGTCGTTCATCGAGCGCTCGAGGCCGGCGCGGCTCCGCACCGCCGTCGAGTAGCCGACGACGTGGGCCGTCCGCGGCCCCTCCGGGTAGCGACGGAAGTAGAGCTTCTTGCCCTTGACCTTCCGCAGCACCCGGCGGGCGAGGTAGGTGTGCCCGTCGGCGGCATAGATGTTCCCGCGCTTGATCTCGAACTGCGCGACCCGCTGGATCGCGTTGTCCTGCCGGTCCTCGAGCCCCGCGGCCGCCCAGCTCTGCCAGTACGTGGTGGCGACGATCAGCGACGCGAGGAGGACGAGCGCGGCGACTGCGACACGGTTGATCTGCTTGTTCATGCGCCGCTCAGACGCTCGTTGGCGCGGTTGGAGACCAGCAGGAGGCCCGCGAGCAGGAGGAAGTTCGCCAGCAGGCTCGACCCGCCGTAGCTCACGAACGGGAGCGTGATGCCGGTCAGGGGGATCAGCCGGACGACGCCGCCGACGATGATGAACGTCTGCAGCGCGAACCCGAACGTCAGCCCGACAGCGAGCAGCTTCGAGAAGCCGTCGGTCGCGAGCAGCGCGACGCGGAACCCGCGCAGCGCGAACAGCATGAAGACGAGCAGCAGCGCGGCCGAGCCGACGAGCCCGAGCTCCTGCGAGAGCGCGGAGTAGATGAAGTCCGTCTTCAGGAACGGGATGACGTAATCCCCGTCGATCGTCGTGAACGTCCCCTTGCCGAGGCCCGTGCCGCCGAAGCCGCCGGCCGCCATGGAGTAGTGCGACTGGACGATCTGGTAGCCCTCGTCGTCCGCCAGCGGCCAGGGGTCGCGCCAGACCGAGACGCGCTCCTGGACGCGCGGGACGATCTCGTAGACGACGGCCGCGCCGGCGACGAAGAGCGCCATCCCCGCGGCGACGAACCACGCGCGGGCGGTCGCGACATAGAGCATCGCGAGGAAGACCCCGAAGTAGAGAAGCCCGCTCCCGAGGTCGTTCGTCTGGAAGAGCACGAGCATCGCGCCGCCCCAGATCACGAGCAGCGGCCCGAAATCCTTGAGGCGGCCCTGAGCGAGCACCTCGCGCTTCTCGCGCAAATACCCGGCGAGGAAGACGATCAGCAGGATCTTGGCCAGCTCGCCCGGCTGGAACTGGAACGACCCGATCCCGACCCAGAGGTTCGCGCCGTTGACGGTCCGCCCGATGCCGGGCGCGGCCGGGAGCACGAGCAGAACGATCGCGGCCAGCCCGAACAGGTAGCGGTAGCTCTCGAGGCGGCGGTAGTCGCGGCGCAGGAAGAAGAGCGTGCCCGCGAAGAGGCCGACGCCGATCACCACCCAGAGGCCCTGGCGGAAGGCGTCGTCGGGGTTCAGGCGGTAGATCTCGGTCACGCCGATCGCCGTCAGCAGCGCCCCGATCGGCAGCAGGTACGGATCGGCGTACGGCGCGCATACGCGCGCGACGATGTGCGCGGCGAGGTAGAGCGCGAAGAAGAACCCGGCGTACGAGAGCGAGCTTGTGGAGACGACCTCCTGGCGGGCGATGTAGACGCTCGCGAACCCGATCGCGGTCAGGCCCCCGACGACAGTGAGGTTCAAGAGCTCTCGATTGCGCGCGCTCACGTCCTTGACCGCGCTTCGATCCCGCCCGGCGGAGCCGGGCTCCGCGAAGCGCTCGCGCGTCTGACGGCACGGGCCCTTCCAGGTCTGTGCCGAGCACTATCCCCTCCGGGCCCGCACCGCCAGTCGCGCGTCAAGAACGTGAGCAAGCTCACGGGAGGACCGCGGCCTCGCCGCTCGACGCCGCCCACAGGAGGAGCAGCGCGATCACGACGAGGAAGGCGAGCAGGGCGAGGAGCGCAGCCAGGGTGCCGCGTCGCCGCTTCGGCGGCTCGTCGTCGGCGGCCTCGCTCGCGGCGGCCTGCTGCAGCTCGTCGACGGAGACGACCATGGTCCCCACCGCCGGCGGCGCTTCGGCTCCCGTGAGTGTGTCCTCGTCGCCGGGCTCGAGCTCGTCGGCCTCCGGGGGCGCGATCGCGTCCATCCGGCGAGTCGGCTCCTCCTCGCCCTCGCCGTCCACCTCGAAGACCACGACGGTGATGTTGTCGTCGCCGCCGCCGCGGTTCGCCGCGGCCACGAGCGCCTTGGCGGCCTCGGAGAGGTTGCGCCGGTTGTCCCGCACGATCTTCAGGATCGCCTCGTCGTCGACCATGCCGCTGAGGCCGTCGGAGCAGAGCAGGAAGATGTCGCCGGGCTGCGTCTCGACTGCGAAGGTGTCGACGTCGACGTTCGGATCCGTTCCGAGCGCACGCGTGATCACGGAGCGCTGTGGATGGACGTCGGCCTCCTCGCGAGTGAGCTTGCCGCTGCGGATCAACTCCCCGACCAGCGAGTGGTCGTCGGTGAGCTGCTCGAGTTGCTCGTCGCGGATGCGGTAGGCGCGCGAGTCGCCGACGTGCCCGAAGACGACGCGTCCGTGCTCGGCGTCGACGAGGGCGACGGTCATCGTCGTTCCCATGCCCGACGCCTCGGCGTCCGCGTGCGCGCGGTCGTACACCCGCCGGTTCGCCTCCTGGATCAGGTCGACGACGTAGGACTCCCCGTCGCCGCTCACGTCGGGCCGGAGCTGGAGCGCTTCGACCGCGAGCCCCGAAGCCACCTCCCCCGCTTTCGCGCCGCCCATCCCGTCCGCGATCGCGAACAGCGGCGGCTCGTGGACGTACGAGTCCTCGTTGTGGCGCCGCTTGCGGCCCGGGTGCGTCAGGTGTGCGGTCCGCAGGGTCATTGCTCGAACCTCAGGTCGGTCTCGCCCACGCGGATCACGTCGCCCGGCGAGAGGCGCCGCGGCCTGCTCACCCGCGAGCCGTTCAAGAACGTGCCGTTCGTTGACCCCACGTCCTCGATCCAGACGCCGTCGCGGCGGGGCTCGACCCGCGCGTGCCGTGACGAGGAGAACTCGTCCGCGTCGAGCGGGAGGTCGTTGTCCGACCCGCGGCCGATCGTGACGGGCGCCGAGTTGAGCTGGAGCCGCTCGCCCTCCGCGAGTGCGGGGCTTCGGAGGACGACGAGCTCGCCGGTCTGGAGCTCGGCGGGCTGGCGCAGCGCCGCGGCCTGCTCGGGATCGAGGATGAAGCTTTCCTGAGGCAAACGAAGATCCTTGCTGGCGGTGCGGACGATTCGCCAGATGAAGAGATAGAGGACGACGAGGAACGCAATCTTGAGACCGAGCAGCAGCTCCTCGACCTCGACGGTCGACACGGCGATCACTGGAATGAGCGGCCGAAGACTAGCTCCGTCGACCCCATCGTCACCCGGTCGGCGTCCTCGAGCTTGGCCCGCTTGACGCGGCGCCCGTTGACCTCGAGGCCGTTGGTCGAGCCGAGGTCGACGACCCAGTACGTGGCGCCCTCCTGACGGATCTCCGCGTGGTGGCGGGACACGTTCGGATCGTCGAGCCGAACGTCGCAGTCGCGAGAGCGCCCGATGACGACGCTCCGCTTGTCGAGCGTATGCCTTTGGCCGTCGACCGTCAGCGACGCCGTCTCCCGCTCGACGCCTAGCTCCTCGGGCGTCGCCGCCTCTGTCGGCTGCGGCGTGCGCGGGCGGTAGATCATCGTGGCGCCGGGCTCGGCCTGCGGGGCGGGAGTGCCCTCCGCCGGCGGCGGCGCGCCCTTCGGCTGGACCACCCGGGTCGCGATCCCGAATTCGCCCATGTCGAGGTCGTCGTCGGTCTCCATCTTCACCTTCGGCGGCGTCAGGAGGGCATAGCGTTCGCGCCTCGCCTGCTCGGCGAGGTAGTCCTGCAGCTCCACCAGGAGCGAGCTCTCGTAGCTCTCGAACTGCTCGCGATCCTGCGGCGACAGGTAGATCGTGTACTCGTTCGGCACGTACACCCGCGAGACCGAGACCGTGCGGTGGTCGTCCATCTCCTTCGCGAGCTTTCGCGCCAATTCCACAGGCTGCACGTGCGTGCGGAAAGCGCGGCCGAACACGCCCTCGAACAGCGCCTCGATCTTGCCCTCAATCGTCCGCAGCACGCTCACCGCGACAGGGTAACCGGGCTCACGCGCGTTTCAGCACCATGAAGCCGCAAGTCAGCCAGACGGCCGCGACCGCGGGGAGCGCGGCGATCGTCGGGTCCGGCAGCAGCAGCGCCGCCATCAGCACGGCCCCGAACCCGGCCAGCTCCCACGGGCCGCGCCGGGCGACGAACGGGAGCGCCGCGGCCGCGAGGCCGAGAACGAGTGCCTGGAGTGCGATCGTGGGCGGGAGCGCATCCACGAGCCTGCGCGCGGCCTCGACCGGGCCGTCGAGCCCCGCGAGCGGTACGAGCGGAGGCCCGTCGCCGGTCAGGGGGAGCGGCGAGCGGCGGATGCCGGCCACGATCGTCGCCAGGACGACCGCGATCGCGGCGTAGAGCCCGCGCCTGACGGTGCTGCCGACGCTTGTCAGCAGGAGCGGCAGGAAGGCGAGCAGCGAGAGCGGCGCGAGCAGGGCGCCGACCGCGGGCAGCAGGGCTTCGCGCGGGCGCCGCCACGATACGACGAGCCAGGCGGCGGCGAGCGCCGCGTAGAGGACGGCAAGGCCGCGCGAGACGTTGCCGAGCGGGAACACCGGCGCCGCGAGGGCCAGTGCGAGGCCCGCTCTCGGCTTCAGCGCGGTCGCCGCGGCCGCGAGAGCCGCGAGGCCGAGCGGCCACCCGGCCGGGTAGAAGGGCATCGTCGCCGTGCTCCAGCCGGTGACGGCGGCCGCGAGCAGCGGCGCCGTACACTTGTGGACGTCGACGGCCGGGAGCGCGGGGCGGGTGTACTTCGGCCGAGCCGCGCGCGTCGCTTTCGCCTTCGCCTTCGGCGGCTCGAGCGAGCGACGCAGGTCCCTGGCCAGCTTCTCGGCCGACGGGCGACGCGCGGGCTCGGGCGCCATCGCGCGGGCAGCGAGCTTGACGAGCTGGTCCGGGAGGTCCGGCCGCGGCTCACGAAGCGGCGGCGCACCCGCCTCGATCTTCTTGGCCATCTCGACCGGCGAGCCGGTCAGGAACGGGTGGCGGCCGGCGAGCGCCTCCCAGAGCAGGACTCCCACGGCCCACACGTCGGCGGCCGCGGTCGCCGGTCGTCCGTGCAGCCGCTCGGGCGAGATGTAGGCGAGCGTGCCGGGCACGTCGCCCTGCGCCGTCAGCGTCTCGGCCTCCTCGAACTGGGCGAGGCCGAAGTCGGAGAGCCGGGCGTGGACCTCGTCGCCGTCTTCGATCAGGACGTTCGAGGGCTTGACGTCGCGGTGGACGATCCCGTGGCGATGCGCGTGCGCGAGCCCGTCGAGCAGTTGCGCGACGGTCTCCACGGCAGCCCGGTCGTCGAGCGTCCCCGCCCGCATGCGCTGGCGCATCGTGTGGCCGGGGACGAACTCGTAGGCGATGTAGACGTACCGGTCGTCGTGCGCGAGGGCGAACGCGCGCAGGCAGTTGGGGTGCCGTAGGCGCGCGGCGGCGGCGGCCTCGCGCTCGGCGCGCGCGGCCGGCTTGCCCTCGCGCGGCACGAGCTTGAGCGCGACGTCGAGGCCCGACGCCTCGTCCCGAGCCAGCCAGACGGACCCCGACCCGCCGCTCCCGAGCGGCCGGAGCGGCCGATAGCGGTCGAGAACGAGCTCAGCCGGAGGAGGGGGCGCGACGGTCGTCGACACGGTGGCCTCCCGGTTGGCGACCGGCGGACGAAGTCCTTTCCGGCCGGTCGTCCAGTTACAGTGGGCGATCCGGGGCGTCCAGGACCTCGCTATGAGCGAACGCGACACCGACATCGAGTTCGACTTCTTCGAAGACGAACCGGCGACGACCGAGGCACAGACCGCGCGTCCGGGCCGGCGGGGTCGGCGTCCGCCCATCCGCCCTCCGGCCGGGGTCACACCGCTCCTCCGCTTGATCGGCCTGATTGCGTTCGCGATTCTCGTCGTCGTGCTGCTCGTCTTCGGCGTCCAGAGCTGCCGGGGGTCGCAGAAGCGCGACACGTACGAGAACTACATGGCCGACGTGGACGAGGTCGCCGCGCAGTCCGAGCAGATCGGCCGCCAGCTGAACAACCTGCTCACCGACCCCGCCGCAAAGCTCGCCGACATCCGCGAGCGGCTCTCCGGCCTCGCGCAACAGCAGGAGCAAGGTGTCACGCGAGCGGAGGACATCGACCCGCCGGGCCCGCTTCGCGAGATCCATCCGGCCGTGATCCAGTCGCTGCAGCTGCGCGTCAGCGGCCTCCAGGGGCTCGATCGCGCGTTCCAGCGGACCGCTCAGATCCGGAACGAGAACATCGCCGGGAGGGCGCTTGCGATCCAGGCGCGGCGTCTGCTCGCCAGTGACGTGGTCTGGGACGACCTCTACAAGGAGCCGTCTCGCAGAGTGCTCGTCGACCAGGACGTCCGCGGCGTGCAGGTGCCCGACTCCAACTTCCTGCGCAACCCGGACCTCGCGACGCCGAGCCTGATGGCGTCGGTCTGGCGACGGGTCCGCGGCGCGTCGTCCGGGGCGAGCCAGTGCAGCCCCCGCGGGACAGGGCTCGTCTCGGTGAAGGCGCTACCCGGCGGTACCGACCTCTCGACGACCACGCTCAACACTGTCGAGGCCTCGGAGGAGCTCGGGTTCGCCGTGACCGTCGAGGACACCGGCTGCTCGCAGGAGGTCCGGATCCCGGTCACCCTGACGATCCAGAAGTCGCCCGAGAACATCGTCAAGACGCAGACGATCGGGATCATCAACCCCGGCGAGGAGCAGACGGTGACCTTCCGCCGGATCGGTCAGGTGCCGTTCGCGACGCGGACGAACATCAAGGTCGAGGTCAAGCCGGTGCCCAAGGAGTCGAAGACGGACAACAACTCGGCCGAGTACCCGGTGATCTTTTCCCTGGGGCAGTGAGGCGCTACGAAGCCATCGCGCGCTCGACGGCCTCGAGTTCCTCGGGGCTGAGCGCGATGGGCGCCTTGCCGCGGTCGAGCTCCTTGACGTAGATCCGCGCGTAGTCGCGGCCCTGGATCGCGCTGACGACGACCCCCGAGCGGGCCGAGTCGAGGAACGCGAGCGACGCGGACTGGTGTCCGCCTGCGCCCTCGTAGGCGTCGTAGCGGACGATCGACGTGTTGGAGACGCACGCGTCGACGCGGCGGTCGACGCGCGATAGGCCGGTCGCCACCTCGTCGACCGCCCGGTGCAGGTCGTCGATCCGGCCTTGCAACGAAACCGCGAAGTCGACCATGTCGTTCTTGCTGCCTCCGAGCAGGATCGCCTGAGCGGCGCGCACGCGTCGGAGCTTGAGGAACAAGACGACCGCGGTGGCGAGGGCGAGGACGGCGACGCCGAGGGCGATCAGCGCGACGACGGTTGCGCTCACGACGCGGCATCCTAGTTATGGCCGGCGCAGTCGACGGGGTACATTTACGGGGGGCATGGGGCAGGTTCTCGTTCTCAATGCGAGCTTCGAACCGCTGAACGTGTGCACGGTTCGGCGTGCCCATGTGCTGGTTTTCAAGGGGAAGGCCGAGGTGATCGAGCAGCTCGAGCAGCCGCTCCGCGCCGCCGCCGCGTCGTTTCCGTGGCCGCACGTGATCCGGCTGCTGAACTACGTGCGCGTGCCTCGCGCGATCCAGCGAAAGATCTCGCGCCGGGCGCTCTTCGCGCGCGACGGCTGGCGTTGCGTCTACTGCGGTACCTCGGGCGGGCGGCTCACGCTCGACCACGTGGTGCCGCGCTCGCGGGGCGGCGAGTCCGTCTGGGAGAACGTCGTCACCGCCTGCGCGCCGTGCAACCTACGCAAGGGCGACCGGTCGCTCGAGGAAAGCGGGCTCGCGCTCAGCTCCCTGCCGAAGCCGCCGGCACCCGTGCTCTTCATTCGGCTGGCCGCGCAGCGGATCCCGCAGCGGTGGCAGCCGTACCTCGAGTCGTTCGGCGCGAAGGCATCGGCGGCCTAGGGCTTTGGGCTTCGTCTGCAGCGTCTGCGGCGAGCACCACGACGAGCTGATGCTGGACATCCGGATGGGCCTACCCGAGCCGGTGTTCGAGCTGCCCGACGCGGAGCGCGCCGAACGGGCTGAGCTCGCCGAGGACAGTGGGATCTACCGATCCGCCGACGGTCGCGAGCACTACTACGTGCGCGGCCTGCTCGAGATTCCGATCCCGTCGCTCGACCGCTACTTCGGCTACGGCGCCTGGATCGAGGTCGACGGAGAGAGCTACGACCGGATCGGCGAGCTCTGGGCCGATGAGCGCGGGCTCGAAGAGGCGCCTTTCCCCGGCCGGCTCGCGAACGAGCTGGCGCCCTACGACGGGACATTCGGCCTGCCGGTCATGCTCCAGCTACGCGAAGTCGACCTCCTCCCAGGGGTCGAGCTGGTCGAGACCGACCATCGGCTCCGCGGCGAGCAGCAGAACGGGATCAGCGAGGCGCGCGCGCAAGAGCTGGCCGCCGCGGTCATGCACTAGCCGGCCAGGGTCGAGATGTCTCCCCCGGGCATGGTCGTGTGCGTGGTTCGCGACGCTTTTTTGACGGTGCCTGGCACCGTCAAAGCGGCGCTGGGACATGATCCACGGATTCGATCCCGCTCTTCGTCGTCCTCGGCTGTGGAAGGGTCCTGACGCTTTCGTGACGGTGCCTGGCACCCGCAAGGAGCGGTCGGCCTAGTCCCGTTCGACGGGGAGGTCTCTCGACTCCCAGTCGCTCCACGAGCCGGCGTACAGCTTCGCGTCCGGGCGGCCCGCCCGGGCGAGCGCGAGCAACGGCACGCAGGCGGTGACGCCCGAGCCGCAATAGGCGATCACCTCGTCGGCTTCCAGCACTGTCGCCGGCAGCTCGCCGTCGCCGGTCCACGGGACGCTCACCGCGCCGGGGATGCGACCGGGGACGCGGTCGACCGCGTTCGGCTCGCCGCGGAAGCGAGCCGGGGGGCGCGCGTCGACGAATGCAACGGCCGGGTTCCCGAGCTTCGTTGCCACGTCCTCGGCGTCGACGACGTCGTCCGAACGCTCGCGAGGCTCGAAGACCGCCGGCTCGACCTGCTCCTCGCCGCGAGCGAGCGGTCCGAGCCACGCTTCGATCCCGCCGGCCAGGACGGCGACGCCGTCGTGGCCGAAGTGCCGAAGCAGCCACCACAGCCGCTCGGGGCCGCCGCCGGAGCCGTACGCGACCACGAGGACGCCGGGCCCGATGCCGGCGCGGGCCGCCGCGGCGGCGAACGCCTCGGCGCTCGGCAGCGGGTGGCGCGCGCCGCCTTCGACGGCCGGCGCGGAGAGGTCCTGCTCGACGTCGAGGAAGGCCGCGCCTGGGACATGGCCCGCGAGGTACAGCTCCTGCCCGACCTCAGGCTTGCCCAGCTCCCAGCGGCAGTCGACGAAGCGGTACAGCGGCACCCCGGCCGAGCGTACGTGACGCCCAGCGCGCCCGGCGCCGTATGTCCGGCATCACGAGCAGGAGGAACTGATGAAACCGATCCGGATCGCCGCCATCACCGCGCTGGTACTCGCCGCGGCCGCGCTCGCGGGCGTCGGCCGTCCCGAGGAGGCGCGAAGCGAGCAAGGAACACCGGCCCGCGGCATCACCGTGAACGCGTCCGGCGACGTCGAGACGACGCCGGACCGAGCCGCGCTCGAGCTCGGCGTCCAGACGAACGCAGCGAACGCGAAGGACGCGCTCTCCCAGAACGCCGAGCGCCTGCGCCGCGTCATCGACGCGCTGAGGAAGGCGGGCGTCGCCAAAGGCGACCTGCGGACGAGCAACGTCTCGCTCTGGCCCCAAGACGACCCCGACGGCACGACGGTGACCGGGTACCAGGCGCAGAACACGGTCGCGGTCGAGCTCGACGTCGCCAAGGCGGGGGCGGCGATCGATGCCGCCGTCGCCGCCGGCGCGAACGTCGTGGGCGGGCCCTCGCTCTCGGTGGGCGAGCGCGACATTCTCTACCGCAAGGCGCTGGAGAAAGCGGTCGAGGTTGCCCGCGCGAAAGCCGAGGCGATCGCGGACGCAGCCGGCGTCAAGGTCGGACGAGTGACCGCGCTCGTCGAGTCGCCCGGCTACGAGGAGCCGCCGCCGATGCCGTACGCAATGCGGGCCGCGGACGCCGCCGAGTCGACCCCGGTCGAGCCCGGGAAGCAGGCGATCGAGGCCACGGTCACGGTGACGTTCGCGCTGGCCTAGCCCGCTCGAAATGACGGGCGATCAGCTCGCCCGCGCTCCGGACGTGCTCCACCATCCGCCGCCGCGCCTCTTCGGGATCTCCGCGCTCGATCCCGGAGAGGATCGCGGCGTGCTGCTCGACGTTCTCCTCCAGCAGCCGTGAGTTTCCGCTCAGCGCCGCCCACGTCAGGTCGCGGGGGAAGCTTCGGTGCAGGTCCGAGATCGTCGCGATCAGGCGCCGGTTCGCGGAGGCCTCGAGGATCGCCTGGTGGAAGAGGTCGTTGGCCTGCACCCACGAGCTCGAGTCCGTCCAGTCGGGCCGCCCGCGTCGCGCGACGAGCGTGGCGACCGACCGGCGGAAGAGCGCCTCGGCCTCGCGGAGCCGGCGGAGGTCGTGGTCGCTGATGTGGGCAGCGGCGAGCTCGGCCGCGAGCCCTTCCAGCTCCGCGCGGACGTCATACGCCTCCCGGATGTCTCGCGCGGAGGGGCCGCGGACGACCGCGCCGCGATGCGGCAGCAGCTCCACGATCCCGGTCACCTGGAGCTTGCGCAGCGCCTCCCGGACGGGCGTCCTGCTCACCCCGAACTCCTCGGCGAGGGCTTCCTGCCGCAGGCGCGTGCCGATGGGGATCGAGCCGCTGAGGATTCGTCCCTGGATCGCGGCCGCGAGCCGGTCGACCAGCGGCGAGCCGTCTCGCGCGTGGACGGCGGCGGCGGTCGTCATTCGCTCACCGCGGCCGTGCGCAGGCCGTCGCGGACGAGGCGCACGCCGACGAGCCCGACGAAGACCGCGAAGACCGTCCGTAGAGCCGCGCCGGGCAGCGAGAGCGCGACCAGCGCGCCCGCGGCCGCGCCGACGGCACCGACGACGCCCATCGCGAGCGCGTCCGGGAGGTCGCCGACGCCTCGGCGCCACAGGGTGAGGCTCGCGACGATCGCCGTCGGGAGGACGACGAGGAGCGAGGTCGCCTCCGCCTCGTGCTGCGACATCCCGACCGCAAGCACCAGGAAGGGGACGAGCAGCACGCCGCCGCCGACTCCGAGCAGGCCGGCGAGCATGCCCGACGCCGCGCCCATCGCGACGAGCGCGAGCAGGAGCGCGACCGAGCTCACCCGGTCACCACCATCACGACCGCGACCAGCACGAGGAAGCCGCCGAACGCGAGCTTGAGCGACCGCTCGCTCGCGCGCGCGAGGGCGCGTGCGCCGACCTGCGCCCCGAGAACCGCGCCGAGTGCGAGCGCGACCGCGTACCCGATGCGCACCTCGCCCGCGACGCCGTACGTGAGCACGCCGGCGGCGCTGATCGGGATGATCGCGCCCAGCGAGGCCGCGTGGGCTTCCCGCTGCCCGAAGCGGGCCCAGAGGACGAGCAGCGGCACCATGACGACGCCGCCTCCGACGCCGAGCAGCCCCGAGAGGAAGCCGCCGGACAGGCCGATCGTCCCAAGACGCAGCCGGCGGCCGCGCTGAGGGCGCTTCGGCGGCGGCGTCGGTTCGGGTCGCCTCCGAGGACGCGAGACGACCGCGACCTCCCCCGAGCGAGGGTCGTGCGACACGCGACCAACCTTAGCAAGGTTGGATCCAATCGTCCTTTGACTGGATCCAAAATGCTAGAGTGCTCGCCGCCCCGTGAGCCCGTGGGTGCGCCCAGACCGCCAGGATCTCCTGGCACGGATTAGGTAGGAGGCGACGAAGATGAACGTGATTCGCAGACGAGGGCCGAGGGTCCTCGGCGCCGCTTTGGTGCTCGCGGCGACGGGGCTGCTCGCATCCGGAGCAGCCGGCTCGGTCTCCTCGGAAAGCAAGGCCGGCGGCACGCTGACGATCGCGTTGGCCGAGGATCCCGACGCGCTCGACCCGACGCTCGCCCGCACCTTCGTCGGCCGGATGGTCTTCCTGCACATGTGCGAGAAGCTCTACGACCTGAACGCGAAGCTCCAGATCGTCCCGCAGCTCGCCGCCGGCATGCCGACGCTGTCGCGGGACAAGCAGACGATGACGATCAGGATCCGGCGCGGCGTCCGCTTCAACGACGGCACGCCGCTGGACGCCAACGCGGTCAAGATCTCGCTCGACCGACATCGCACGCTGCCGCGCTCGGCGCGCGCGAGCGAGATCTCGCCGGTCACGGCCGTCCAGGTGGCCGGGCCGTACACGGTCCGCCTGTCCCTGAACGCGCGCTACTCGCCTCTCACGGCGCAGCTCGCCGACCGCGCGGGGATGATCATGTCGCCGAAGCAGCTCACCGCGCTCGGCGACCGCTTCGCATCCAACCCGGTGTGCGTCGGCGCCTTCCGTTTCGTCTCGCGAGCCGCAGGCGACCGGATCGTGCTCGAGAAGTCGCCGTTCTACTACGCGAAGAACAAGGTCAAGTTCAACAGCATCGTCTTCCGGATCATCACCGACACCAGCGCGCGCGCGGCGAATCTCCGCTCGCACGACGTGGACGTGATCGACCGAATCGCGTCGACAGACCTCCCCGCGATCCAGCGCGACAAGAGCCTGCGCGTGATCAAGTCGACGTCGATCGGCTACCAGGGGATCTCGATCAACGTCGGCAACAAGAACGGCATCGGCAAGCCGTTCGACAACGTCGGCACGCCGCTCGCGTCGAAGCAGTTCATCCGCCAGGCGTTCGAGGCGTCGCTCGACCGCAAGGTGATCAACCGCGTCGTGTTCGGCGGCACCGTGGTTCCCGGCTGCCTGCCGGTCCCCAAGGCGAGCCCGTACTACGACGCGCGCATCAAATGCCCGGGCCGGAGTGTCGCGCGCGCGCGCGAGTTGCTCCGGAAGGCCGGCGCCTCGCCGCCCGTGGTGGTCAAGCTGATGATCGGGACGGATCAGGTCCAGGCGCGGCTCGGGCAGGTGATCCAGTCGATGGCCGGGGAGGCGGGCTTCAAGGTGGAGTTGCAGCCGACCGAGTTCGTCACGGCGCTCGCCCGCCAGGATCGCGGCCAGTACGACGCCTTCGCGGTCGGCTGGTCGGGTCGTGTTGACCCCGACGGCAACATCTACCAGTTCGTCCACTCGAAGGGCTCGCTCAACAACCTCGGCTGGTCGTCACCGCGCATGGACCTCCTCCTCGACAACGCGCGCAAGGCAACGTCGCTCGGGGCGAGGAAGAAGCTCTACAGCTCCGTGTACAAGATCCTGCGTGCGCAGCTGCCGCTGATCTATCTCTGGCATCCGGTCAACCGGCACGGCGTCGCGAAGACCGTCACGGGGGTGCAGACCTACGGCGACGGCCTGATCAGGGCCTACTACGCCCAGCTGAAGTAACGACGAGGATTCGTGGAGATGCGGGTGGCAGCCGGCTCGCCGTTTCGACGGGACCGGCTGCCGTCTGTTAGAAGAACTTCGAAGGAGGGGTTTCCCGAGGGAACCATGGGTTGCCCTGGGTGATCATGGCGGTGTTCATCGGGCGCAAGGTGGGCGCTGCCCTGATCGTCGTCTTCCTGGCGAGCGTGGTCGTCTTCGCCGGCGTTCGGGCGCTCCCGGGCGACCCTGCGCTCGCCTTCGCCGCCGAGGACCGCAACCCCGAGGTGCTGGCGGCGATCCGCGACAAGTACGGCCTCGACGATCCTCTCCCGGTCCAGTACCTCCGGTGGGCGGGCCTGGCGCTCCAGGGCGACCTCGGCACGGACAGCCGCGGCCTCCCCGTGAGCGAGACGATCGTGAGCCGGCTTCCGCTGACGCTCGAGCTCGCCGGCCTGGCCCTGCTGATCGGTGTTCTCGTGGGGATCCCCGCGGGAGTGATCGCCGCGGTGCGGCGCGGCAAGGCGTCGGACTACGCGGCGACGAGCGTCGCGCTGCTGGGGCTGTCGGTGCCGCATTTCTGGCTCGGCCTGCTGATGATCATCGTCTTCGCCGTCAACCTCGGCTGGCTGCCCGCCGGCGGTTACGTCCCGTTCCGGGACGACCCGATCGGAAACCTCGAGCACATGCTGATGCCCGCGCTCGTCCTGGGCACGGGGCTCTCGGCCGTCCTGATGCGGCAGATGCGGTCGGCGATGCTGACGTCCCTCGGCGCCGATTACGTGCGCACAGCACGGGCCAAGGGCCTCAGCGAGCGGGTCGTCGTCGGCAAGCACGCGTTGCGAAACAGCCTGATCACGGTGACGACGGTGATCGGCCTCCAGCTGGGCGCGCTGATCTCGGGAGCGGTCATCACCGAGCAGATTTTCGGGATCGCGGGCTTCGGGCGCCTCACCGTCGACTCGATCGCGCAGCGGGACTACGCCCTTCTGCAGGGCGTCGTGCTCGTCGCCGCGGTCGGCTACGTCGTCGTCAACCTGCTGGTGGACGTCTCCTACTCGCTGATCAATCCCCGCATCCGCGTGGCCGGAGGGCGCGCCTAGATGAGTTACGTCGAGGCCCAGCCGCTCAGCGGCCGTGCCCGCCGGCGCCGGGTCATGGGCCGCCGCTTCCTTCGCCGCCCCGCCGCGGTCGGATCGCTCGTGATCGTGGTGCTCTTCGTGCTCGCGGCCGTATTCGCGCGCTGGGTGGCGCCCCACCCGCCCGGTGCGACCGACTTCGACGCCATCCTCGCGAGCCCGTCGCGCGAGCATCTGCTGGGCACCGACGAGCTCGGCCGCGACACGCTGTCGCGGATCATCTGGGGGGCCCGCGCGTCGATCCAGGCCGGCTTCTTCGCCACGATGCTCGCGATGGCCGTGGCCGTCCCGATCGGCCTGGTGGCCGGCTACTACCGCGGGCGGGTCGACACCGTGATCGCGCGGATCACGGACGTGCTCCTCGCGTTCCCGTTTCTCATCCTCGCGGTCGGGCTCGCGGCGATCCTCGGGCCCTCGCTGCTCAACGCGACGCTCGCCCTCGGGATCGCGGCCGTCCCGCCGCTCATCCGGATCTCTCGCGGCGAGGCGCTCGAGCTCCGCGAGGAGGACTACGTGCGCGCCGCCGTCGCCAACGGCGCCAACGATCCCGTCATCCTCGGCCGCCACATCCTCCCGAACATGACGAGCACGCTGATCGTGCAGGCGACCCTGACGATCCCGGCCGCGATCATCGGCGAGGCCGTCCTCTCCTTCCTCGGCCTCGGCGTGCAGCCGCCGACGCCGTCGTGGGGCGTGATGCTCAACGCGGCTCAGCCGTACCTCAACGAGGCGCCGCAGCTCGCGATCTATCCGGGCCTCGCGATCGTCATCTGCGCACTCGCGTTCAACCTGCTCGGGGACGGCCTGCGCGACGTCCTCGACCCCAAGACCGAACGGTGAACGAGCCCCTGCTGGAGGTCGAGGGCCTCTCGGTCCGCTTCGAGACCGACGAGGGCGCCGTACACGCCGTCGACAGGGTGTCGCTCTCGCTCGCGCCCGCGCAGGTGCTCGGCGTGGTCGGCGAGTCGGGGTGCGGGAAGAGTGTGACGGCGATGTCGATGTTGAGCCTGCTGCCCGAGACCGCGCGCGTCAGCGGGAGCGTGCGCTTTCGCGGCACCGAGCTCCTCGGCGCCTCGAAGGCGCAGCTGCGCCAGATCCGCGGGCGGGAGATCTCGTTCGTCTTCCAGGAGCCGATGACGTCGCTCAACCCGGTCCTCCGCATCGGCCACCAGATCGGCGAGGTCTTGCGCGAGCACCTCGGCCTTACGCGTACGGCCGCGCGGGCGCGAACGATCGAGCTGCTCGACCTCGTCCACATCCCCGATCCGGAACGGCGCGTGGACGAGTATCCGCACCAGCTCTCGGGCGGCATGCGGCAGCGCGTGATGATCGCGATGGCGCTCGCCTGCGACCCAAAGATCCTGATTGCGGACGAGCCGACGACGGCCCTGGACGTGACGATCCAGGCGGGCATCCTGGACCTGCTCCGCGAGCTGCGGGGCCGCCTCGGGACGGCGATCCTGCTGATTACGCACAACCTCGGCGTGGTCGCCGACATCGCCGACCGGGTCGTCGTCATGTATGCCGGCCGGAAGGTCGAGGAGGCGCCGGTGAACGAGCTCTTCGCCGAGCCCCAACACCCGTACACGATCGGGCTTCTCGGCGCGATTCCGCGCGCCGGCCACGCGCACAACGGCAGGTTGAGGGAGATCCCGGGCCGCGTGCCGTCGCTGTCCGAGCCGCCTGGCTACTGCGCGTTCGCCGACCGCTGCCCGCGCGCGGACGAGTTGACGCGGTCCGAGGTGCCCGAACTGCGCCAGGTGCGGCCGGACCATGCGGTGGCGTGCTTCCATCCGGGGCGGCGATGAGCTCCGACGGTCGCGCACCCGTGCTCGAGGTTGACGGCTTGGTCAAGCATTTTCCGCTCGGCCGCGGAGTCTCGAGCGGCGGCAACGTGGTGTACGCCGTCGACGGGGTCTCCTTTTCGCTTGCCCCGGGAGAGGTGCTCGGGCTGGTGGGGGAGTCGGGCAGCGGCAAGACGACGGTCGGCTACTGCATCAACCGGCTGCTCGAGCCGACGGACGGGACAATCCGGCTCGACGGCGCCGACATCACCCACCTGTCGCGGCGCGAGCTGCGGCCGTTCCGGAAGCGGATGCATATCGTCTTCCAGGACCCCTACTCGTCGCTCAACCCCCGGATGACCTGCGGCCAGATCGTCGGCGAGCCCATTCGCCTGCACGGGTTGGCGCGGGGCAAGCTGCTCGACCGCCGCGTCGCCGAGCTGTTCGACGCCGTCGGCCTTCGCGACGAGCTCCGCGACCGCTTTCCGCACGAGCTCTCGGGCGGGCAGCGGCAGCGGGTCGGGCTCGCACGGGCGCTCAGCGTGTCGCCGAGCCTCCTGATCGCGGACGAGCCCGTCTCAGCACTGGACGTCTCGGTGCAGGCGTCGGTGCTCAACCTGCTCCGAGACCTCCAGCGCGAGTTCGGCTTCTCGTGCCTTTTCATCAGCCACGACCTCGCCACCGTCGAATTCCTCTGCGACCGCGTGGCCGTCATGTACCTCGGCAAGATCATCGAGCTCGCGCGGCGGGAGGAGTTGTTCGCGCGGCCGCAGCATCCCTACACCCAGGCGCTGCTCTCGGCGGCCGTCGTCCCCGACCCGGTCGTCCAGCGGACGCGCAAGCGCGTCGTGCTCGACGGCGACATCCCGAGCCCGATCGCGCCGCCGTCGGGTTGCCGGTTCCGGACGCGATGCCCGCTGGAGCAGGAGTCGGCGCCCCGGTCGACGGAGGAGGAGCCCGCCCTCGTCGACGTGACCGGTGAGGGCCATCTGGTCGCCTGCCATCTCGTCCAGCGTGGGCGCGAGGCGCCGCGGCTCGCCGCTGCGCCGGCCGAGCTCGCGGGAGCAGGAGAGCGCTGACTTTCACGACGCGCCCCGAGCTGCGCGGCACCTTCGGGATGGTCGCGTCGACGCACTGGCTGGCGTCCGCCGCCGGGATGGCGGTGCTCGAGCGCGGGGGCAACGCCTTCGACGCGGCGGCGGCCACCGGCTTGACGCTCCAGGTCGTGGAGCCGCACCTCAACGGTCCGGGCGGCGACCTGCCCGTCGTGCTCTGGAGCGCCGAACGGGGAGAGCCGCTCGTACTGTGCGCGCAGGGCACGGCGCCCGCCGCCGCGACGATCGAGCGCTTCCACGACCTCGGGCACGAGCTGATACCCGGCACCGGCGTCCTCGCGGCGTGCGTCCCGGGTGCGTTTGACGGCTGGATGCTGCTGCTGCGCGACTTCGGCACCCTCGAGCTCGCCGACGTCCTCGAGCACGCGATCGGCTACGCCGAGAACGGGTATCCGGTCGTGCCGGGGATCACGATGACGATCGAGCGCGCGGCGGGCCTCCTGCGGACCTGGCCGGCCTCGGCGGAGCTGTACCTTCCGGCGCCTCGTCCGGGAACGCTGTTCCGCAACCCGGTGCTCGCCGCGACGTACCGCCGCATCCTCGACGAGGCGCGAGGCGGCACCCGCGAGGAGCGGATCAACGGCGCCCGCGAGGCCTTTTACCGCGGCTTCGTCGCCGAGGCGGTGGACACGTTCTGCTCGGAGCAGGGAGGGCTGCTGACCGGCGACGACCTCGGCTCGTGGGAGGCGACGATCGAGGCGCCCGCGACGTTCGAGTACCACGGCCACACCGTCTGCAAGACGGGCCCCTGGGGCCAGGGTCCGGTCTTCCTCCAACAGCTGGCCCTGCTCGCCGGCTTCGACATCGAGGGCATGCGCATCGGCTCCGCGGAGTACGTCCACACGGTGACGGAGTGCGCCAAGCTGGCGTTCGCGGACCGCGAGGCCTTCTACGGCGACCCCGGCTTCGTCGAGGTCCCGCTCGATCGGTTGCTGTCGGCGGCCTACAACGACGAGCGCCGCGCTCTCGTGAGCGACGATGCCTCGGACGAGTTGAGGCCCGGCGGCGGGCGGCTTCCCCGGCTCGTGGACGCTCCGACCACCGTGGGCGCCGGCGAGCCGACGCGCGGCGACACCGTCCACCTCGACGTCGCGGACCGTCACGGCAACCTGGCCTCGGCGACGCCGAGCGGAGGCTGGCTGCACAGCTCGCCCGTGATCCCCGAGCTGGGCTGGCCGCTCGGCACTCGCGCCCAGATGTTCTGGCTCGAGCCCGGTCTGCCGTCCTCGCTGGAGCCGCGAAAGAGGCCGCGGACGACGCTGTCGCCCTCGCTCGCCCTCCGCGGCGGCGACCCATACCTCGCGTTCGGGACGCCCGGCGGCGACCAGCAGGA